>CAZKSG010000145.1:0-11503 GCA_964555335.1 uncultured Anaerolinea sp. | reverse complement strand
GAACATGCTGACCCAGAGACTCATCAGCACGAAGCCGATGAACTTGACCCGTTCTGCCATTGAACCCGTGGGGATGGTGGCAGCAGTATCCATGAACACCATCTGGAACAGGAAGAATGCCAGGATACCGACATTCGTGCCCACACCAGCGAGAGCAAAACCACTGCCACCAAGGATGCCAAATTGTCCAATGCGAAGGAGCGGAGTTGCCAACAAACCAGACCAATCACCAAGCGTAACAGGGGAGTGTGCCCATGCACCGGCGATAACGCCAGCACGTGCTACTTCAGGATACGCCGCGTTGACCGCACCAAACTGGAAGGCAAAACCGGTCAGCCAATCTCCGACTGCGCCGATACAGAACACCATCATGTTCATCAACATGGTGTGAGCGACATTCTTGTTACGGGTGAAGCCTGTTTCTACAAGAGCAAAACCTGCCTGCATAAAGAAGACCAGGAACCCTCCGAAGATCATCCACAATATATTGATGCTCAGGCTGATGTCGGCGACTTCCTCACCGGGACCACCATCCTGTGCAAATGCCGGCGTTACAAAGATGAGCATAAGTGCTACCACGAGCAACGGCATTAGGAATCGCCACTTTCTTGTTTTTGTAATATCTTTCATCTCTCAATCTCCTTTGTCGAATTGGAATTTCTACCTTTTCTGTTTCACATATCGTTCCACAGTTTCCAACACGTTGCTCATTTCGGCGGGTGTGACAAACAACGTGAGCTTTCCAAATAGGGATGGGTGAATGAATTCCACCTTTTTCTCAGTCACGATCCATCCGGAAAATTCCTTCCACGGGTAAAACATCCCTTCACCGAGGGCTATGCCTTGTGTCGTGAACGTATATTGCATCGGGATCAATATTGTGAGCAGCGCGAGTGTGGCAACAATGCCAGCTGTAGATAATGAGAGCCATCCAGTGGAGACACCAAAGACAACTCCCACCAGCAGAGCGAGCAAACTCGAACGCTGCAACTGAAAGCGCGAGGCGAGTCCCATCGGCAGAGTCTTCAACTTTTTCCCCGGCATGGACTCTTTGACTCGCGGGCGCGCCTTTGCCATCATGTTCATCAAAAGGATGGCGATCATGAAGTAGCTGATAACAGTAAGAATGGATAACATCTCAATTCATTCCTTTCGATCAATGCCAGCCGATGTATCCCTTTGCAAGGACGGCAACCGATGCAAAGACCATGATCAGCAGGGTCGGAGGAACAGCTGCTCCCAACCAACGTTTCCAACCGATCGAACCATGATGACGCTCCATAAAAGAGTAAGCGACAACATTCGCAGAAGCGCCAATCGGTGTGAGGTTGCCGCCGATATCAACTCCCAATGCCAGTGACCAAACCATCAATCCCAAAGCGGGCATTCCGGGAATTTGAGCAAGGTCTTTGAGCACATAGCTCATCGCAAGGGCCAATGGAACGTTATCCACAATTCCGCTCGCGAGACCGGGGACCCAATGCAAGGCCATCACCAAGCCATTTTGGTTCGATGCTGCGAGACCTGCCAATCCATCAGCAAGAGATTCAAAGATCTTGATCTTTTCCAGCCCACCGATCAGTACAAAAAGTCCGGCAAAGAACAAAATGCTTTCACTATCCACTTTGAGCAGTGTCTTGCGGCGGTCATCGTTTCGCAGGAAAAGAAGGGCAAACACAGCCGGGATCAATGCTGCCATTGCAGCGTTGATGTGAATACCTGTCCATTCGCCGAGTGGGTGATGGATGACGAGCAAAATCACAGCAGAAAGAAAACCGATCAATCCAACCTGAGTCATATGTGCATGTAAAGGTTCATTGTGAAGTGCCTCGATTTCGCTGATGGTCTCTTCGGTCAACAGACTGTGAGCATTCATCAATGTTTTACGATTGGTAATGTAGAACATTCCCAGCAAAAGAAGCGCTGCGATCGCAGAGATGGGACCTGTGTGGGTTACAAAATCAGCAAAACTGAATCCAAGCGTTGTACCAAGGATGACATTGGGCGGATCGCCAACCAGAGTGGCAGCTCCGCCAGTGTTTGCCGCACAGACTTCCGCGATGATCAACGGGACCGGGTCGAGTTTGAGCAGGCGGCAAAGCTGCAACGTCAGCGCAGAGAGGAACAACATCACGGTGATGCTGTCCATGAACATGGCCATGACAGCGGCGAAAACGATCAAAATGGCGGAGAGCGAAACCGGGTGATAATTGAATCGCTTCAACGATTTCATCGCCAGCCATGAGAAGAAGCCTGCTTCCTGCAAAATGGAGACGAGAAAGAACATGCCAGCCAGGAGACCGAGAGTTTCCCAGTTGATATAGGAAAACGCTTCAGATGGGCTGAGAATGCCAAATATGATCAACAATCCACCGCCAATAAGCGACACCCAGTGGCGCGGGAATTTTTCACTGGCAATGATGATGTAGGCGAGCACGAAGATAAACAACGTGAAGAACATGGTTACCTCACTTCTCGAACCGCAGCGAATGAATTCATAGAATGTATTGTATGGAATCAAGAGGACGTGACTATTACCCCAATGGAGAATATTGAACAGACAACTTGTTGATGTGATTGCTTTTGGGCAGGATTCCCTCACCCAAATGGAGTATGTTGGGTGATATAAAAGAAAAACGGTTTGCATGTCTTTTGACATGCAAACCGTTTTGTGAAGTAAAAATTTCAAGCTACAGAATCAAGCTCAGAGAAAAAACAAATCTCCGTGACAACAAGGTTTTATTCTGTCGCGAACCGTTGATCTTCCTGTTGACCCAATGGCACAACACGGACAAATGTATTTTTCCAATCGATCAACAATCCCAGTGCCTTTTGGGCTTCCTCTGATTGGTGATTCTGTTTGAGCTCCTCCGCATAGATGGTGAGCAGGTCGCGCAGATTTTGCAGGTCGCGTTCGTTTACTTCCTGGATGACAACCTTCGCTCCTTTTGCCAGCCGACGCTCGATCGCCGTTTGATCGAAGTTGAGATGCGGCTGGAGGCGCAGATACAACACGCCGCCGGTCATGCCCGCACACATCCACGGACCCGGGTCACCGAGGACAAGCACGCGTCCAGCAGTCATATATTCACACAGAAAACCTTTGACGTTGGAGCGTACGCCCATAAAGCCGAGGCTGTCATTGAGCGGTTTGGTGATTTCGCCACCGATGATCACATCTGCACCTGAGAGACGGATGCATGCACGCGAGTCGGCGTTGCCTTGCACGATCACCGTTCCGGCCGTGCCGCCATAGGCAAGACTCTTCCCCACCGCGCCATCGATCAACAGTCCATCGTGGTTGTAGCCTTTCAAGATAACTACACGTCCACCGGAGATGCCTTTGGCCACGCCGTCCTGCGCACCACCCTCCACTACAATACGGACAGGGTCAGCATTGTATGCACCGAGTCCGTTGCCGGGGACGGAACTGCTGAAGAAACGCAAGGCGGTGGTCGGCACGGAATGAGCACCGTCCTCCCCCAACGGTTGACGCCAGGTCTCGCGATGTCCACCGACGCCACCATGTCCGGGTAGCCAATCCCAATTTTTGCGATAGCGCGTCAACGCGCCAGTGAGATGCGTTCCGAGGGCACGATCAACAGGAGTCACCTTATCGTCTTCGAAGAGAACGGTATCCTGTCGATAATTGGTAAAGCTTTCCATCACAAGGTTGGAGATGACAGTGGTCAAATGATTGCGCGGACGGTGCAACGGGCCGCGATCGATTATCGCCATTTCGTGAATAGGCAATTCCACCGGGATGGGTTTGGAGTTGAGATATTCATCCACAGTGACAAGCATCTCGCTCAAATCAATTCTTTCGTGATGTGAAATTTGCTGCAACAAATCGGATCGCCCCACAATATCCTGCGCTTTTTCATAGCCAAGTTTTGCTACGATCATCTGCATCGCCTCCCCCAACCCATTGAAGACATTAACCAATGCCCCCACTGCCTGTTCGAAATCACGCGGCACAAAGTGTTTGACACCTTTCGCCTGCGCCTCTTCCACCGTTTCGAGCTGGGTCGTGATCCCTGTATGACAGGTACCACTCTGACAGTCGCGACAGATCGTACAGCCGATGGCCACCATGGGCAGCGTTCCCAACCCGATACGATTCGCACCGAGACACATCAATTTGACTGCATCCGACGCGGAGCGGACTCCCCCATCAGCCCAGAGTTCCACTTTGTCGCGCAGACCCGCCTCAGTCAGGGCACGATGTGCGTCCACAACACCGATCTCGGCAGGAAGTCCCACATATCGCAACGAATGTGAACGTGCCGCGCCAGTGCCGCCGTCGTAACCAGTGAGGCAAATGATATCTGCATCTGCTTTGGCAATGCCCACGGCAATGATGCCGATACCAGGCACCACCGGCACTTTGACCGCAACGCGCGCCTTGGGATTAATGGTCTTGAGTTCCTCAATGAACTGCGCCAGGTCCTCGATGGAATAGATATCGTGATTGTTGGACGGCGAGATCAAATCCACGCCGGGACGTGCATGACGGGCCGCCGCAACTTTTGCCGTAACCTTGCGTGCGGGTAGGTGACCGCCCTCACCGGGTTTTGCTCCCTGCCCCACTTTGATCTCGATGAGATTTGTGGCATTGATGGTCTCTGCTGTGATTCCAAAACGTCCCGAAGCAATTTGAATGCCGCGGTTGAACGGGTATTTGCCAAGCAAATCGGGGATCTCGCCACCTTCACCGTTAAGCGAAAGCATATTCAAACGAAAGGCAGCTTCGGCGTAGGCACGATATGCAATTTCGCCCTGCGAACCGAATGACATGGATGAAATCAGGAAGGGTAACCGATGCGAAGTAATCCCAAGGTCAACCTTGCCCGGATCTATACTCGAATTTTCATCATAACGAAAATCGAGAATGTTGCGGATGGTGACGGGATTGGCTTTCGCCGTGTTCTCCACGTGTTCTTCGTACGCGGGCCAGTCGGCTTCACCTTTGCCGAGTTTACCCGCCATCTTCCAGATCTTCGGGTAGAAATGATTCACGCGCGAAAGATCGCCGCGCCCGGCGCTGTGATAACTGGTCTTGCGTGCAAGGATATCGGCATCCAGATCGCGCCAGGTCAAGCCACCCTGCGCTGAACCCGCATAGTTGTTTGTGCCGAGAGCTTGTGCGATGTCCACACTCAAACCGATGCTCGCAAACAATCTTCCATAGCCGCGCGCTTCATGGATACCCATCGTGCTGATGGATTTCTCAATACCAGAACGCAGCGCCTTCAATGTATTTTTTATGCGTGCAGTTTGCTCTTCCGGCATACCGGACTCGCTGGATATTGCTTCAAAAATCAAATAGGGCACGATCGCATCTGCCCCCATGCCAATGCACATGATCAGATCGTGCAGGTTGCGAATGGCACCGCTGCGAACCACGATCCCTGCCTGTCTGCGCAAATTGACCTGTGGATTCGATGCAACAAGTCCCAGATCGATCTTGCCGCTGTCACTCAACGGGATCGGCGTAGGCGACGTGGTTGGCGAGTTTTCCACAAATGAAAGACGAAGCGCTCGATCGACGACTCCCACTACAAGGATGGGATCGATCCATCCATTCTCGCCGAGAAAAGCGTCCGCATCGTTCAGCACGATGAGCCTGTTTCCATTTCGAACAGCATCCACGGCGCTTTGAGCGATCCGTTCCAGTGCATCGACAGTGGATTCGTTTGACAGAGTCACAGTCTGAATGTGCGCGACCTGTGGTTCCGGATATTGCTGCATCAATCCACTGAACGTCAACTCTTCGATTTCCTTTGCAACATCCAATACGATTGGCGCATCGAATGCGAATGTGATCTCCTGCCCAAGTTCACCGGGGACGAGCGGCGGACGCGCGCCCAGGATCACCTGTGTGGAGAAGTGTTCGGCTTCGCGTTCACGGTCAATGGCAGGATTGGTCACCACCGCAACCGCTTCTTTGAAATAATCCGAAATATTCTGCCGTTCCTTGGATAATGGTGCAAGCGGACCGTCATAGCCGAGCGAGCTGAGAGGATCACTGCCATTTTTGGCGAGTTCCTGGATCCATTCGCGATCTTCACGTCCCCAGCCAAAGGCAGACATACGATTATCGAGATTGATCTGTGAAGATGGATGAGGCGAAGAGGACGATCGATGTTCAGAAGCGGGCCTGGGTGTCGAACGTGCGATGCGGCGGTTGATCGTTTCCAAAGATCCGAAACGGCGCAGCGTCAAATTCAGCATCCGCTGTTGAATGGCGGGATAATCCAGCACTTCCACGGCCTGCCCACGCCGCACACGGATACGCATCTTCTCACCGGGTGAGAGAGGGACCGGATCGTTGTGCATTGTGTCAAGATGGTAAACACCCTTCTCAGATGAGAAGAAATATTCCTTCTCGGTATCGCCAAACCACAATGGGCGCAAACCCAGCGCATCCACGCTGAAAACGCACTCATCACCGAAGCGCGAAATGATGCCGGCGGGTCCCTGTGCAAATGGTCCGAATGCCTGACGATAATATTTATAAACGGCCTGCAATTCGGGGGCGAGCTTCTCAACCTCACTGATAATTGGGGGAAAGACTATTTCCATCGCTTCTGCCAGTGTAAAGTGATAGCGATGGATGAGCGTCGCAAGCAGGCGGTCAAGGTCTTGCGAGTCGCTTCCACCATCGACCAGGTCAACGCCAAGCATTTGCGATTGTTCGCGAAGACGCGCGATCGTATTGATCTCGCCGTTATGCCCCAGCAGGCTAAAGGGCTGGACACGTTCAAAGCTCGTGGCAGTGTTAGTCGAATAGCGAGCGTGACCGATCGTAATGGCAGTCGTGAAATCGGGGTTACGAAGTTCCGGGTAGTACTGATACAGTGTTTCGATGGAACCACGAACCTTATAGACGACCACATTGCTCGAAAGTGAAGCAACACTGACCCTGGTCTCTTTTTCGATCCTAAGCGCCAGATCGAAAAGGGTTCGTTCCACATTTTCCAATGGGCCATTACGCACCAGCCCTGCCACCTGCCATTGATGCGGTGCCTGTAAGCGAGCCATTTTCCCCAAGGCCTGTGGGCGGGTCTGGATCGGACGTTCGAGCAAAATATCCACTCCGCTCTCTTTGAGAATGTTCGTGATCGTGGCTTCAGTGTTGAAATCTGTATTTGTGTTGGGGATCATCAGATGTCCCACAAAGAATCGCCGGTCTTCTGCAAGCCAGCCAGGTTTGCCTTCGTGTTCCAACGCCTGCGCCCATAACAGACGTGGAATATCTGTAAGCACACCCACGCCATCCCCCTCTCCATTCACTTCACCGCTGCGATGTCCCATGATACTTAATGCAGCCAGCGCGCGTTTCAAATTTCCATGGGTAGCTTCCCCGTTTTTCCGAATCGATGCAACCAATGCACACGCATCGCGTTCATCGAGCCACGTCTTTACATCTGTGGCAGTTAACCAGTTGAATGAATCAGCGTTGAGTCGCTGATCATCCTTCTTTGTGGACGTCTTGCTTTGACTTTTTTTCATGGCACACCTCACTGTGGCGTTGATAAATTCTTTAAATCATACAAACTGAAGACAAAAATACTATTACCCGCATGGGTACTTATTTACAAAACTTTTTTATCCAAATGGGTAATCCAAAACCATTGACATATTCAGCATGCGCGGTAGAATACCGCCCAATATGTTTCGAGATAAAGCAAGTATCTTGATGGAAGCTAAATCAAAGCGCAAGCCCATCTCTGCAACTTCGGTTGTCGGGACTGGGCTTGTTTCGGTTGAACAGAAAAAGGATAACGTTTCCCTGTAGTTCTATCTGCGTATCTATCTGTATACCGTCAAAGCGCCCTCCGACAACGGAGGGCGCTTTTTGTTTGTATTTGTCATTCTGAGGAGTTGCGAAGCAGCGACGAAGAATCTCCGCGACTCTCGTAGTGACCCTTCGCTGACGCTCAGGGTGACATGCAAAGGAAAAGGAAAATCTATGCTTGATATATTGGATACAACTTTACGTGAAGGCGAACAGACTCCCTACGTCAACTTTACCGTGGACGAAAAAGTGGAGATCGCCAAAATGCTTGATCGCGTTGGTGTGGATATGATCGAAGCGGGCGACCCGTCCGTTTCGCCGAATGTTGCCCGCGCCATCGAACGCATCGCCTCTCTCGACCTTCGAGCGGAGATCGTTGCCCATAGCATTGCCTCCCGCCCAGGCATTGACCGCGCTAAAGCGTGCGGCGCAGATCGGGTTGCCATCTTTTACGCTACATCGAAAATTCATCTCGACTCAAAACTGCATAAGACCGAAAAGGAAGCACTGGCGATCATCGAAGAACATGTCTGTTATGCCAAAAGTCTCGGTTTGAACGTCCGCTACACACCCGAAGACGCCACTCGCACGGACTTTGATTTTCTCGTCGAAGTCTGTAATGTTGCCATCAAAGCGGGTGCGGACCGCATCAGTTTTGCCGATACGCTGGGCATCATGCAGCCACACACCATGTTCGAGCGAGTCCGAATGCTGCGGAAGAATTTACTGCCGTGCAAGATCGATCTGCATTGCCACGATGACTATGGATTGGCGCTTGCCAACGCGATGGCAGGTATCCGCGCCGGTGCAGATTGTATTCACACCACGGTCAATGGGCTGGGGGAACGAACCGGAATCCCCGATCTGGCAGAGACGATCCTATCCTTTCATAATCTAGAGGGGGTACAGAAATACAACCTCCAGTCGTTGATGGAGATTTCCAGCTATCTCGAAAAGGTTTCTGGCTTTTTGCTGGCGCCCAATAAACCCATCACAGGGCAGAATGCCTTCAGCCACAAAAGCGGAGTCCACACCAATGGCATTCTCAAAGACCCGCGTACCTATGAACCGTTCGATCCGTCCATTTTGGGGCGGGAGCGCAAGATCGTGATCGATAAATACACGGGCAAGAGCGCCGTCGCAGCGCGGCTGGACGAATACGGCATCGAAGTCAGCGCGGCGGAATTGGAAGTGATCGTCACGCGCATCAAGAACATCGGCGACCAGCGCAAACAGCTTTTCGACGCGGATATTCTCGAGATCGCTGAGCAGGTCACGGGTAGAGAGATCGATGTCATCCCGCATGACATCAGCGCCATGGTAATGCTTGAAGTCGAGTCGCATGTGTACACGTCATCGGTGGTGCGGCGACTGCGCAGTTTCACGAACGTTTCCAGCGTCTACGAAGTGACCGGCGACCACGATATCAGCGCCTTCGTCAACGTGGAGAACGTGGCGGCGCTGAACAATCTCATCGAAGAGATCCGCACCGTGCAAGGTGTCAAACGGACAGAGACACGCATGGTGCTGAAAAAATATAACGGAAATAACAAATGATGAAGGATGAATGCAAAATGATGAATAAAAACTCTTTTTCTGAAATCATCATTCATCTTTCAGAAATCTGCATTTGGAGGAGTTTATGGGCACGCTGATCGAAGAAATCTTTTCACGCAAAGCGGGTAGACCTGTGCAAACAGGCGAGATCCTGCTGCTAGACGTGGACTACATCATGAGTCACGACAACACCACGCCACTGGCGATCAAGGCATTCCGCGAGATCGGCAAACCGATTTTGGACAAGAACAAGATCGTATTGCATCTCGACCACGCCTATCCCGCGCCGAATATCCTCGCGGCGGAAAACCATCGCAAGATCATGGATTTTGTGAAGGAACAGGAACTGCCACACTTTTTCCAGCAGGGCGTTTGCCACCAAGTGATGATCGAAGAGGGATTTGTCACACCTGGCTCCATTATCATCGGCGCGGACTCGCACTCGAACACCTACGGCGCGATGGGCGCTTTCGGCACGGGACTCGGTTCAACCGAGATCGGCGTGGCGTGGGTGACGGGCAAATGCTGGTTCAAAGTCCCTGAGACAATTCGCATTGAATTGCATGGTCAAACGCAGCCGGGCGTGTATGCCAAGGATGTGATGATCCACATCGCTGGTCTGCTCGGTATGGACGGCGGCACCTATCGCTCGGTTGAATTCGGCGGCGCGTATATTGATAACTTGCCAATGCATGAACGTATCATCTTCCCGAACATGTCCACGGAGATCGGCGCAAAATGCGGACTTATTGCTGCTGATGATGTGACGATTGCCTATCTTGAGAATGAGACACCGGCAAGAGGTCCTTTTGAAAGAATCGTTCCAGTCGATCCGCGCTATGAACGTGTTCTTGAACTAGACGTTTCGATTCTGGCTCCTCAGGTCTCCTGCCATCCTGATGTGGACAATGTCAAACCGCTGACAGAGGTCCAAGGCTTGGAAGTACATGAGGTTTATATCGGCACATGCACCAACGCACGCTATGAAGATCTAGAGATCGTTGCCAACATGCTCAAGGGAAAAAGAGTTAATCCCCTCACGCGAGTCATCGTAACACCAGCCAGCGCACGCATTTACAAGAAAGCTTTGAAGAATGGCTTGATCGAAATCTTGATGGATGCCGGCTGCACGGTCACCGGCACCGGCTGCGGCGCCTGCATCGGGCGTCATGGCGGCATCCTTGCTCCGGGCGAACGTGCTCTCACAACAATGAACCGCAATTTCGTCGGGCGCATGGGCAGTCCACTTTCGGAGATCTATCTCGCCTCCCCAGCAACTGCGGCAGCGACAGCGTTAACGGGTCGAATTACAGATCCACGAGAATACTTAATTCACAATGCAGAATGATGGTTGCAGAATATTCATCATTCCGCATGCATCATTCTAAAACGGAGAATATCATGTCAAAAGCCTGGACATTTGGAGAAAACATGAACACGGACGAGATCATCCCGGGTCGCTACAACATCACCATCGATCCGTTGGAACTCGCCAAGAATGTATTTTGTGAAGTCAAACCGGAATATGCAAAGACCGCCCAACCCGGTGATGTCATCGTCGGCGGACAAAACTTTGGCTGCGGTTCATCGCGTGAACATGCGCCCATCGCCATCAAAGGTTCGCAGGCGAAATGCGTTATTGCCGCGTCATTCGCTCGCATCTTCTTTCGCAACGCCATCAACATCGGTCTGCCGATCTTGGAATGCCCTGAAGCCGCAGCAGATATCACTGAAGGTGACGATGTCGAAGTCAATTTGTCCACGGGCGAGATCATCAACCGCACGAATGGTCACTACTACCAAGCCCGTCCCTTGCCCGATTTTGTTTTGAAGATCGCCGACGCGGGCGGCATCGTCAACTTCCTCAAAACGCACGATATTCAGGAACTGCTTGCATGACCCATCGCATCTGTCTTCTCCCCGGCGATGGCATCGGACCCGAAGTCATTGACTGCGCCGAACAAGTCCTGTGTGCCCTGCCTTTGGAAATGGATTTTGTTCCCGCCGAGATCGGATTCGATGCCTACGAACGATTCGGCACGCCGTTACCTGATTCCACGCTGGAGGAAATCCGGCTCTCTTCTGCCGCCTTATTTGGTGCCGTTACCACGCCGCCAGCCATCCCGAACTATTTCTCTCCCGTCG
>CAZKSG010000144.1:0-11537 GCA_964555335.1 uncultured Anaerolinea sp. | reverse complement strand
TTTTGCGTGGTCGTTGTGTATAACAACGTACTGGCACGCTTCCGCAGAATGTCTGGTTCGCAGATCGAAGCCTCCATGGACCTGGGAGCGAATTCGTTTCAAACATTCCGCTATGTAATTTTGCCGAACATCGGCACCGCGCTTCTCGCAGGCGGCATGCTCGCCTTTGCCCTCTCCTTCGATGAAGTTATCGTAACGACATTCACCGCGGGGCAACAGTCCACGCTTCCCATCTGGATCTTCAGCCAGCTCGTTCGCCCGCGCGATCGCCCTATAACGAACGTGGTTGCAACAATTGTTATTCTCATTACCTTCCTTCCCATCTTCTTTGCACAGCGCATCTCTGCACAAAGCTCCGACTCGGAAGGTGGCAGTAAATAAGGGAAGATGCCGTTGTGAGGGCGGCAGCCCGAAGCAATCTCCTGTTCGATGGGGAAGTGCAGGAGATGGCTTTGCCTCTGGCTTGCAATGACATGCATTGGAAGCGGCAGAATTCATCCAAAAGAGATTACAAATTGTTCATCCAAAAAGATTGACATCACAGTGATACCGTTTACAATTGCGTCCAATATTAAAAAGGAGATACCTATCGAGCGAATCGCACGAGTGCCGAAGCAACTCCCATAGTTGTCAGGTTACATCGACGTTTTCCCTTGTCTTGCAATGATCTATTTGTGCACGAAGGTCATTGCGGTACGAGTGTGAATGAAGAAATGCTTGTGCCTACTTTCTAAGTTACGCCACGAATAAAATCTGGCTTCCGCCGCCCTCCAACTGAACCTTGGTGAGGCGGCGGGACTGCTTAAGTCAATTGCAGTCAACACAGTGGTTCAGAGCTGTTGTGCTTTGGCTGTTTTTGTTTGCAAGAAACTAGCCACAGAGACACGAAGTCACAGAGAGAAGAATTGCTTCTCAGTGTCTCTGTGACTCCGTGGCGAAAAAATAGTGTTGTCGCTTTGGCGATCGATGCCAAAGATCATTCTGGGCGAAAGGCCTTCACCAAAACGAAAGGAAAGAATGACCGGACAGTTTTATTCCCATCTAAACCCGAAATGTGACTCGGGCGAGTTCGAAGAGAAAGGCGGATGCGGTGTTTTTGCCCGCGAGCCGATCAAGAAGGGCGAGTTGATCTGCCTGTGGGGTGGACGTATCGTGGCATCGAATGAACTCAACCCCAATATGCAGTATTTCACACAGCGCATCCTCCAGATCGAAGAAGGTTTCTATCTGGAAGCGCCCCTGCCTTTGGAACCCACCGATTGCTTCAATCACTCCTGTGAGCCGAACGTTGGCTTCACCGGACAGATCGGGCTGGTCGCCATGCGTGACATCCACGCGGGCGAGGAACTCAATTTCGATTACGCCATGTGTGACGGATCGGACTACGATGAGTTCACTTGCTATTGCGGCAGTGAAAACTGCCGTGGACAGGTCAAAGGCACCGATTGGTCACTTCCTGGATTATGGGAGAGATATGACGGCTATTTCATGCCGTATCTGGCGAGACGCATCGAAGCGCTCAAAGCCAAGATGCCTGCTTCTGCATAACAGCAGACTGGAATCGACAAGACACGGATTGCGAAGATGAATGTACAATCAGCGCAATCCGTGTCTATGTTTTATAAGTCATTTGCATTCCGTATCTTCATCGTTGCCCTGGTCTTGAGACTCATCCCCGTTATCGCTGCACGGGGATTGGGTATTGGGCTCGATGATATGTTCCAATACGATATGCTGGCTCGCAGCATTGCCTCAGGGAACGGGTTCCGCTGGTATGCCCAGGAGGACTTGAACCAACTCGCTCAATTCGTGGACTTCGATCTGTCGTCTGTCAAAGAGTATGATCCGGTTCGCGGCATTCCCACCTCTTTCCGTGCGCCCCTTTACCCGACCTTCCTTGCCATCGTCTACTTCTTTAGCGGCACAGGGTTCTCCCGCTTTTTTGCTGCACGTCTGGCACAGGCGATCTTTCTTGGAGCACCACTGGCTCCGTTGACCTATTGGGTCGCCCGGCGCCTCTTTCCGCTTTCGTCTTCTCTGAAGGGTGGACGAGAAAAGTACACCGAAAAAGTCGCCCGCATCGCCGCCTGGATCGTTGCCGCTTACCCCATGCTGCTTATATATCCGCTGGGGCTTGGCACCGAGAACCCCTTTTTCGTGCTCCTTCTTGCCTCTTTCCTCTTTCTTTTGCTATCCATTGAAAAGCCGACCACTTCCCACTTTCTATTTTCTGGTCTTTTCCTAGCTCTCACCACCCTCACGCGGTCTGTCATTCTTCCTTTTGCCCTCGCTGCTTTCTGCCTTTTGTTTTTCATGTACCGGCAGAAAGCGCTCGTCGCACTTCTTTCGTTTGCAGTTGTCATCACCCCCTGGGTCATCCGCAACTCCCTTCTGCATCATAAGCTGACCGGTATCGAAACATCCATGGGGTACAACCTGTACCTGGGCTATCACCCTCAGGGAAATGGTTCCTTCGTCTTCGGACCTTCTCTCGACCTGTTGACCATCCTCGACGATGCCGAACGTGACCGTATCGGTACCGAGAAGGCCATCGAGTTCATCCAGGCACAGCCCGAACGATTTGTCCCGCTGCTGTTCGACCGGCTTGGCTACTTCTTTGGGCTTGAGAAGCGCGTGTTGATGTATTTCTATTCGAACAATATTCTCGGTTACATTCCGCGTCCGCTTTTGCTGGCCATCGCCGCCATTTTGTTGTTGCCTTTTGTTTTCATTTCCACCTCTGCAACGCTGGGGCTGTCCTTTCTGCGTTGGAAGCCGGAGCATATCCTGCTTGTCCTATTGTTCATTGTCTATCTTCTGCCGCATATCCTTATCCTTTCGGAGGACCGTTTCCATTTGGCGCTGATCCCTTTTATTGCGATCCTTGCCGCGCAGGTTTGGGTGAATGGATTGGCTCCGCTCATCGTTCGCTGGAACGAATCGCAGTTGGGTAAACTTCTGGTCCTTTTCGCAGTACTCTGTACGCTTATGCTTGTGCTGAATTGGGGCTTTGAACTCGTACGCGATGCGGATAAAATAGCGCAATTGCTTGGACCCAACGGCAATACATCCTACTTCCCTTACTAACCTCCATACTTATGAAAGATCTCCTCGGCGAAAAACTTCACTTTGACTGGAAGGTGGTCACCATCACGATCGTGTCCACACTGTTGTTGATGGTGGATTATTATCACAGGTTCACATCACATAAATATTGGGATAGGGTCATTCTCTATCTTGTGATCCCATTGCTAATTATCCTTCTCCTGTTTCGCGAAAACCCAAAAGAGTTTGGCTTTACTCTCGGTGACTGGAAAGCCGGTCTCATCATCACTGCTGTTGGTATCCTCTTCATGGCGCCGATCATTTATTATTTGGGACATGGCGACGCTTCGATGCAGGAATATTACAAACCCTACACCCAGGGATTACCCTGGTCGACCTTCCTTGACCTGATCGGTTGGGAGTTTATCTTCCGTGGCTGGATCCTGTTCGGGTATGCACGCAAGTTTGGTCCAGAAGCGTTATGGCTTCAGGCTGTCCCGTTTGCGCTGGCCCACATCAGCAAACCCGAAGTGGAAACGCTTTCCACCATCTTTGGCGGTTTTGCCTTCGGCTGGGTTGCCTATCGGACGAAGTCGTTTGTTTGGCCGTTCCTCATTCACTGGTTTATCGCCACATTTATTATTGTCGTTGCCGCCGGGTTGATATAAATCCTCTTATGACCACCTATACTCTCCGCCCCGCGCGTGAAACGGAAGCAGGCACGATCAAAGACCTGATCCATGCAGTCGGGATCAACCCGATGGGCTTGGATTGGAAGCGCTTCCTCGTCGCTGTCGATTCCCAGGGCCAGATCATTGCCACGGGTCAGATCAAACCGCATGGACGCGACATCCATGAACTGGCTTCGATCGCTGTGGTGCCTGAGCATCGCGGCAGTGGGTTGGCGCGTGCCATTATCGAGCATCTGCTTCAGAACAGTCCACGCCCGTTGTACCTTACCTGTGTTTCTTCGCTTGGGACTCTGTATGAAAAATTCGGTTTTCAGAGTATCGAATATGAGGAGATGCCGCGTTATTTCCAACGACTGAGCAAACTGGCTGGGCTTGTCTTTCTCCTGGCGAGCCGGGATGAGAAGCTGTTGGTGATGAAGTTGCAGTAAAATAAGCGGGATGCAAAACATAAAATCTGTTCTCTACATGGCTTCCGGTATTTTATTGGGATTGTTCCTTGCTGCCCTGGTCTGGATCGTTGCCCGTAACCCCAGCGGTGAAGCGGTGACTCTCCGCCCGGTACCGACCGAGAAGCCGATCGTTGTCCATATTACAGGCGCTGTGCCGCGACCCGGCGTGTACGCACTTCCGCAGGGCGCGCGCGTGCAAGATGTGATCTCTGCTGCAGGAGGTTTCCTCGCCGAAGCGCAAAAAGATGACATCAACCTTGCGGCTCTGGTGGAAGATGGCGAGAAGCTGGACATCCCCTATATCGAAGGCGCCTCACCCGTGCTTGCCACCCCAGAAGAGCAGGTGGTTACAACGACCACCGAATTGATCGACATCAATACCGCTTCGCAGTCCGAACTTGAGTCGCTCCCGGGCATTGGACCCACTACCGCGAAAAAGATCATCGAGTATCGTGAGACCAATGGACCATTCCTCAGTATCGAAGATATTATCAACGTCTCAGGCATTGGTCCTGGCACATATGAACGCATCAAGGATCTTATCACTGTGGGGCAGCAATAGGACCGTGTATGTGCCAACTGACCTGGAAAATCGCCATGAAAAAATATATAACTTTTCTACTTGTTTTGGTCACTCTGTTGTCTGCCTGCACGAATGCTTCTTCGCCCTTTACCGGAACATGGAAACTGATTGCCTATGGACCGCTTGAGTCGATGACCCCGGCCGTGGCAGATGCGGATGCATCCCTGACCTTTGGCGACGATGGGACCTTGTCTGGCAGCAGTGGCTGCAACTCCCTGGGAGGAGAGTACAAAGTGGAGGACAAGACCGTTACGTTCAGCAATGTTGCCTCCACCCTGATGGCTTGTGACGATGCCCGTATGGCACAGGAAAGCGTGGTTTCTCAGGTGTTATCAGGCACTGCCGAATGGGAGATCGAAGACCAGACACTGGCGATCACCAATAACGACATGGTGCTGGTCTTTTCGCTGGTGCCAGCTCAATAGACATATTGCATTTGAAAATAAAATGCCTGACAACGTCAGGCATTTTTGTTATTACCGTTTACGATCTTCGGTCTCTTCCACCGCGGTCACCGCCGCCTCGACGATCACCGCCGCCGCGTCCTCCGCGATCGCCACCTCGACCACCGCCGCGCCCACCGCCTCCGCCACCGGGCTTACGCTGGTCTTTCTCGCGCGCTTCCTCAGCGGTCCAGCCTTCGAGCACGGCCTGGCGTGACAGGCGAATCTTGCCCTGCGGGTCGATATCGGTCACCATCACGGTGATCTCATCGCCCATGCCAACCACGTCTTCCACTTTATTGACGCGTTCACTGTCAAGTTGTGAGATGTGGACGAGTCCATCCACACCCGGCAGGATTTCGACAAAAGCGCCAAAGTCCGCGATGCGCACGACCTTGCCGGTGTAGATGTTGCCGATCACAGCCTGGTCGCCAAGCGCTTCTACACGTTCCTGGGCGATCTTCGCGCCCACACCATCGGTGGAGGCGATGTAAACAGTGCCATCTTCCTCGATGTCGATCTTGGTGCCGGTCTCTTCCTGTAGTGAGCGAATGTTCTTTCCGCCAGGACCGATCAACGCGCCGATCTTGTCCACAGGGATCTTGACAGTGATAATGCGCGGCGCGAAATCCTTCAGCTCCGCGCGCGGTTCAGGGATGACTGCCAGCATCTTCTCCATAATGAACATGCGCGCCACTTTGGCCTGTTCGAGTGCTTCCTTCATCATCTGGGTGCTTAAGCCGCTGATCTTGATGTCCATCTGCAAGGCGGTGATGCCTGCTGCGGTTCCGGCGACCTTGAAGTCCATATCACCGAGGTGATCTTCTGTGCCTTGAATATCGGTGAGGATCTGGTAACGGCTGCCGGTTGCGTCCGTGATAAGTCCCATTGCCACGCCGGAGACGGGAGCTTTGATCGGCACACCCGCTTCCATTAACGCGAGAGTGGAACCGCAGACTGATCCCATCGAGGTTGAGCCGTTGGATGACAACGCCTCAGACACAACGCGGATGGTATACGGGAATGTCTCTTCCGCAGGGATGACCGGTTCAAGCGCCCGTTCTGCCAACGCTCCGTGACCGATCTCACGGCGGCTTTGCCCACGCAGGGGCTTGGCTTCGCCGGTGGAGTAGGGCGGAAAGTTGTAATGATGCATATAACGCTTGTCTTTGATCGGGCTGAGATTATCCAGCTCTTGTGCTTCACCAAGGGTAGCTAGCGTTGCAACAGAAAGGATCTGCGTCTCACCGCGGGTGAACAGGCCGGAGCCATGCGCGCGCGGGGAAATTCCCACCTCGCACCAGATCGGGCGGATCTGCGTCGGTGTGCGTCCATCGGGACGCTTGCCCAAGTTCAAAATGCGCTCGCGAACGATATCCTGTTCAGCCTGGTTGAAGGCTTCGGCAACCGAGCCTTTGGATGGAAAATCGGCAGGGTTTGCCCCTTCAGGAACAGCACACATTTCTTCAAGCAATCCCTGTCGAAGGGTGTCCATGCCCGTATAGAATTCATTTTTTGATAGTGGCTTTTCAAGCAGTTCATTCATCGGCCCGCTAACGCGTTCGAAGACTTTCTTCTGCAATTCAGGGTCAGGCAGCGCCAGCGCAACTTCACGCTTTGGCTTGCCCACCTCGTCGCGCATCTGGAATTGCAGGTCAATGAGCGGCTGAATCGATTTGTGCCCCAGTTCGAGGGCAGCGACCATCACATCTTCTGGGATTTCGTTGGCGCCACATTCCACCATCAGGATGGCGTCGCGCGTGCCAGCGATGCGCAGATCGAGGTCGGAGGCGTCGATCTCGGCAAAGGTTGGGTTGATGATGAATTCGCCATTCACACGTCCCACGCGTACCGCGCCAACGGGTCCGCCCCAGGGGATATCTGAGATCATGATGGCAGCAGAGGCGGCATTGATCGCCAGAATGTCGAGCGGGTTCACACCGTCCGAGGAAAGCGAGAACATGATGACCTGCACTTCATTGCGCATGCCATCCTGGAAAAGCGGGCGCAAGGGACGGTCAGTCAAACGGGCGGTGAGGATCGCCTCGGTGCCGGGGCGTCCCTCACGTCGGAAGAAGGAACCGGGGATCCGTCCACCGGCGTAAAGTCTCTCTTCGTATTCCACTGAAAGCGGGAAGAAATCGATTCCATCCCGCACACCGCCCATGGTCGCCGCCGCAAAGACGATCGACTCGGGGGTGCCAAACGTGACCGCGCCGCCAGCTTGGCCAGCCAATTTGCCGGTCTCGAAAGTCAGGGTCTGATTGCCAATTTGTGCTGAATATTTTTTTGATTCGGGTTTCATATTGTCTCCTGTATGGCTCGAGCATCCCACATCAGTCCGCGATGCCAAAAGTATACGCAAACGAATCGATTTGCGCAGGTTACATTGGCGTTATTTATCGGTGAGTTGATCAGCCATGAACTGATTTCCGCCTCGTCAGGGACTGAAGAGCAGGGACGACGCACTGCGTCATTCGCGCTATTCAATTCCTGACTGCGGTTTGTTAAATGGGTAGGGGCGACCACTTGGTCGCCCCTACAAAATACCTATTTGTGACGCAGGTTGAGGCTCTCGGTGACGGCCAGATATTTCTGGTAATCGACCTTGCGCAGGTAAGTCAACATTCTTCGGCGTTGACCCACAAGCTTGAGCAAACCACGCCGGCAGCTTTCATCTTTCTTGTTTGCACGAAGATGATCGGTCAACTGCTGGATGCGGCCCGTCAGAATGGCGATCTGCACTTCTGGCGAACCGGTGTCTCCATCATGACGGTGATAGTCAGTGATGAGTTTGGTCTTGACTTCTTTCTGTAGAGGCATGACGTGTGCTTTCCTTTCTATAAGATTATGCAGGTCTCCATGCCCACAGCCCGTTTAAGGGACGAACCGTACGACAGGACCAGTCACGGGCGCAAATTATACCAGAGATTTACCCTTCAGCGCGGCACGGATCTGCCCGGCGTGAACGTCAAAGTGACCATGCACATAGCGGAACAACCGCTCTATGGAGACTTCTCCGGCCAGCTCAGACACAAACTCAGGTGGATACAATGCCGAGCGCCGCAAATCGGACTCGTCCATTCGCTGCAGGCTCGAGATCAGGCCGGCGTGCCCATTTTCATACGCCTTGAGCAGCCGCTGACGGGTGATTCGGCGCGGCAAACGCCCGAAGAGAGCGTTGCCCCAGTTAAAGATTCGTGACGTCAGTGGGTTGAGCGCGATATGCATCAACCAGGAGGCGCGGTGAAGCATCCAGATCTCAAACCGAATTGCGGGCGGCCCGAGTGTGATGTGATAGAGCACATCGCCGATCGTCCAGGCGGGGTTGTCGCTGGGGTGAGAATAGGCGCTTTCGGGAACGGAATCCAACAGATGATGAAAGCCCAGACGCGCCGATTCCAACTCTTGGGCGAGTTCTTCGCGTAGTCTAATCACACTTCGACCTGAATGGCGCTTCCAGACTCATAGCGCCTCAATCCCAATCGGAAGAGACCGATTGCCAAAAAGAGGAAAATGATCGCACCTGCGAGCAGCTCTGCAAGTGTTTGCCAGCTGAACGAACGGATGAACTCTGCCGGTACTGCACCCACGAAGGCTGCTGGGATGATCGTGAAGAGAATCAGTTTGGCATAGTTGTCGAAGAGTGTAGTGGGGTAGATGCCAAACGTGATAATGGCATTGACCAGAAAATTGGTGAAGTTCGAGATCACACCCATCCAAAAGGCGAGACTTTGTACGAGGATGAGGAACGCAGCAAAGACAGTGGCTGCTAACAGCATGGCGAGGATGAAGCGCAGCAATCCATCCCACGAAAATTGACCCGAGAGGGCAAAGCTGAGGAAGCCGTAGGTAAAATCGCCCATGCCGCTGGCAATGGTGCGGCTGGCAATGGTATGGAGCAAGACCGGGCGCGGCAGGGATAGATAGTAATCGAGCCGTCCGTTGTTGATAATGTCGCTCAGTGTGAAGGCATTGCCAAATAACAACGCCACGAGACCGAACGCGCTCGCCAACACGCCGTAGGTGATGTACATATCGCTGATTCCCCAGCCGCGCACATCTTTGAAGCGTTGAAAGAAGATGATCCAAATGGCAAAGTAGAAAAAGTCGTTGAGCATCATCCCGATCACCTGGGTCAGGAACGGGACGCGATATTCCATGATTGAGAGGAGGTTGGTCTTCCAGACAGCGAAAAGAAATTTGAGTTCGCGCACGGTTACCCTCCATTGACGGTAAGATATTGCACACCGCGTTGATAGGAGATTACAAGAGTACTGCCCATCACTACGATCCAGACCAACTGCATCAACAGCACTTGCGCCAACAACTCCCATGACGGAGCGATGAATAATTTCGATGGTCCATAGATCATTGCTGAAAAAGGAAGTGCCTTGGCGATGATTTGCAGCCAGTTCGGATACAAATCAAGAGGGATCAGGAAGCCACCCAGGATAAAGACGAACTTCTGGTAAATCCACATGAACGGTGAGACATCTTCCACTAAAAATGCGGCGAGACCGATCAGGCAGGTGATGCAGAAGTTGAGAATCCAGGTGCCGATGAGCGCGATAAAGGCGAAGGCCCAACCCATCGCTCCCGGCGGCGAACCGACCATCCACCACACCAATGCGCTGCCGAACAAGGCATTGACCAGAGCGCGGAAGACCGTCTCTCCCATCGAGTTGCTAAACTGGTAAAGCAGGAAGCTGTAGGGTTTGTTGAGAATATAGGCAATCGAGCCGTCTTTGACATTCTCGGAGATCGTGCGTGCCAACGCTGGACGGCTGAGTTCAATGGTTTCTGCCATCATCAGGTACCACATCGTGCTGTAGAGCGTCATGCCGTTGATGGTATCGGTGCCCGATGCACTGAATGTGATGCTCCACAACTGATAGAAGATCCACATGAAGGGGACAATCAATAGGCTGCGCGCGATCAACTCGCCGGGATAAGCAAGACTGTTCAGCATGGTGATCTGAAAGATAGCCCAGTATTTTTGAAATGTTTTCATTTTGTTTCTTCCATGCAGGAATGATCCAGTTCGTTGAAGATTTCGTTCGTGTCTTTCAGCATGCGTTCCCGATGTACTGGCTCAAATAGCGACCAACCACATGTATCTGCAAGATGCATCGCGCGAAGAAGCGGCAACAGGTCACGGTTGAAGTAGCGTTTCATTTCCTCCTGCGTGAGCGGGTAAGCCGGCGGCCACTCCCTCATCTTCACAGACAAGTGGAACAGAATGGTTTTGATGATCAGTGCGGCGGGTTCACGCGGGCCAAACATTTGATCAATGCCATCTACAATGTAGGGCAGCTTTTTATTATCCTGCACATCCCCTTCGATGCCACTCAGATGGGTCACGGCCTGGAGTGTGTATTCCTTCCATGGTTGGAGGGTTACATCGTACAACGGACCTGTGGCAAAGCCGAACAGGGGAAGTGTCTCTGCGGCTGTGATGGACGAGCGGAACGCATGAACGTGATCACGCTTGTTGTCTTTCGCCACTTTTTCAACGTCGTGAAGCAGGATGACCCATTTCATGAGTCCTTGTTGTGGAAGGGTCAGATTTCTGAATTCAGGCATTTCAATCATGCCCAGAAAGGCACAGATTACATGGGTGAGGGTCACGCCATTTTTGTAGGAAGCCATTTTGCGCCAGAGCGGAGTAAGTGCTCCCAACGTTTCAAACATTCCAGCTGTGAAACGAGCTTTCACCTGTTTGTCCAGATCGTCCCATGAATCGATCCCGCCGTTGCGATGCTCTGCGACTACTTCAAGGATGAACTGATGCAGTTCAGGAAACTTATCGTCGAAATCGGGAAAAGCCAGGTCCGCTTTCATACTGTCAAATTATACATCTCCGAGTTGTACTTATAAACAAAGAAAGAGCCCCCCAAAAACACTGGAGGGCTCAAGGAAGTTCTTGAAAACCGTGACTTCTTTATAGCAATGTGCCTTTAAGAATAATGGCTGCCACCGTAAAGTAGATGATCAACCCCGAAACATCGACCAGCGTGGCGACGAACGGTGCCGAAGATGTTGCCGGGTCCAGTCCGATCTTCCGAAGCAGGAACGGCAGCATCGAGCCGGAGAGTGATCCCCATAACACGATGCCGACGAGTGCAAGACCAACCGTGATGGCAATGAGAAGCCAATGCGGACCATAGGAGTGAAAGAGCAACGCCCATAAGGAAATACGAATAAAGCCGATCGTGCCCAGGATTGCTCCGAGCGATAGTCCCGATAGAATTTCCCGGCGCATCACCCGCCACCAATCCTTCAGCGTGACCTCCCCCAGAGCCATCGCGCGGATGATCAATGT
>CAZKSG010000143.1:6173-11656 GCA_964555335.1 uncultured Anaerolinea sp. | reverse complement strand
CGCGTTCCTGGAGTTGCAGCTCGCGCATGGCGTTGTTCAGTTCCACGATGGGCAGCGGTTCTACGAAGAGAGTTGCACCGCTGGAGGATTGGTCATGGACGACGGCCTTGATTTGTCCTTTGAACTCAGCGCGCAATGGGATGACATACCGTCCGTCGCGCTGGGTGATGATCGGCTCCTGCAGTTTGCTGGCAGATTCGGTGAGGTAACGCTGCAAACGTGACATCAAACGGTCATGCGCGATCTTGATCTCGCGCCGCAGGTTGGAAAGTTTCGTCGAAGCGGAATCCAGCACCTCGCCGCGGTCTGATAACACGCGCGAGATTGCATCGACCATGCCGTGCGCTTCGGAGAGACCCGCCGCGATCTGCGCGAGACGCGGGTACTCATCCGTTTTGCGTTCCAGTGATTTCTTAAGCTCACGGCTCGAGATCAGCGTGGACTTGATATCCAGCAGTTGCTGGGCATCGAGCACGCCACCGCGTCCCGCCAAATCCACCGACGGGCGGATATCGTGCGCGCCGCCAACACCGATGTTGTCATTTGTGGAAAATAATCTGCGCGCTTCACTGGTCTCCGCCAGCCGGGCGATGGCAAGGTCATAGGAGTCGGTCGGTTCGAGCGCGCGCGCCAATTCCATCGAAGCGGAGAAGTCGCAAAAGCCGACCAGCCGTTCGAGGATCTTCGGGTATTCGAGGACGTGCAGGGTTTTTGTATCCATTGCGTGGGGAATTATAAACCAGAGAAATTCATGGGCAAAATAAAAAGGCGGAGAATTTCTCCGCCTTTGGGTCACAAGCCTGTTCTGGCTGCCAGCGCCGCGCCGACGATCCCTGCTTCATTCAAGAGTTGAGCCGTGATGACCGGAGTTTCGATGGTCAGCAAGGGCACATATTTCTCCGACTCTTTGCTGATGCCGCCGCCGATGATAAAGAGATCGGGCCAGAAGAGCTTTTCCATTTGGATCAGGTATTTATTCAGGCGTTTGGCGTACTTCTTCCACGAAAGTTCTTCGCGTTGACGGACCGCATCAGACGCGCGGTGTTCAGCGTCCCTGCCTTTCATATCCAGATGACCGAACTCGGTGTTGGGCAGAAGATGCCCGCGATGGAAGATGGCTGTGCCGATCCCTGTCCCCAGGGTCAACAGGATGACCGTCCCGGGTTGACCTCTGCCCGCGCCAAACTTCATCTCGGCGAGACCGGCCGCATCGGCATCATTGATCATGGCGCAGTCGCAGCCTGTGACCTTGGTGAACAGGTCGTCTGCGTTAACGCCGACCCACTTGGGAGAGATGTTCGCCGCCATCATCGCCACGCCTGCCTTGATCGGTGCCGGAAAGCCGATGCCGATGGGTCCTTTCCAATCGAAGTGGCGGGCGATCTCTGCTACAACTTCCGCCATGGGTTGAGGCTCCCCGCTCTTGGGAGTCTTGATGCGGAACCGTTCTGCCAGCAATTTGCCGGACTCTGTATCCACGGGCGCGCCCTTGATGCCCGAACCGCCCACGTCAATGCCAAGCACCTGCATGAAACACCTCCAAAGATTGTTTGTTGGAATGTACCACAGAATAAGTGAGACAACTTAAACAAAAAGGCAGATCTACTTTTCCTCGAATCTGCTGGATTCGTGTTATACTCCCGTCGCTATACATAAACTTGGGAATTGTTTTGAGACTCTAAACACGCCCGATGAACGTTGCGTCGGGCTTTTTTGTTGGGAAGGCCGAACTGAAAAGTGCGGCTTTGATTGGCAAGAAGGAAGTAGAACGGAGTCGTCGAAACGTTCCGTATATATGTCATTGCGAAGGTGCTCTTTGCCCTACTCGCAATGACATGGAAATAAGGAAAACAGATGACAACCGAATTTACTTCTCTTAACCTGCGTGATGAGATCATGCAGGCAATTATGGAGCTTGGCTATTCCACGCCCACTCCCATTCAAGCCGCGATGATCCCGATCATGCTCAGTGGGGCAGATGTGATCGGACAGGCACAGACGGGTACCGGCAAGACCGCCGCCTTTGCACTCCCCATTCTCCACAACTTCACACCGCAGCGACACGTGCAAGCGTTGGTTCTGGCGCCCACGCGTGAACTTGCCCTGCAGGTTGCCGACTCGATGACCGAATACGGCAAGCATATGGATGTACGCGTGCTGGCCGTGTATGGCGGGCAACCGTATGGACCACAGATCTCGCGCCTCAACCGCGGCGTGGATGTGGTGGTGGGCACACCTGGCCGTATGCTAGACCTGATCGAACGTAACGCGCTCAACATCAAACATATCAAGACGCTCGTGCTCGACGAAGCCGATGAAATGCTCAACATGGGTTTTATCGAAGACATCGAGAAGATCATGGCAGAAACTCCAGCAGAACGGCAGACTGCCTTGTTTAGCGCCACATTGCCCAAGCGCATCCGTGATCTGGCAAATAATTTCATGCGAGACCCGCAATCGGTCACGATTAAACGGGAAACTCTCACTGTTGCGGCGATCGAACAGCGCTATTACCTTGTCCATGAGAATGAAAAGACCAACGCTCTCACCCGTCTCTTTGAAATAGAGCCGATCAAGAGCGCGTTGGTCTTTGCCCGCACTCGCGCCGAGACGGCTACGCTCGCCAATGAACTCGTGGTGCGCGGCATCCCTGCCGAAGCGATTCACGGCGACCTGGATCAGAACGCGCGGGAGCGTGTGCTGGGTCGCTTCCGTGCCAACCAGTTGAAAGTGCTGGTGGCAACCGATGTCGCTGCTCGCGGCTTGGATATCGAAGATATTTCACACGTCTTCAACTATCACCTCCCCGATGATGCCGAAGTGTATATCCATCGCATTGGGCGTACCGGTCGCGCCGGGAAAACTGGTGTTGCCATTACTCTTCTTTCGCCGCGTGAGAAACGCCGCATGCGTGAAGTGGAAGCATTGACCAAGCAGCCAGTCAAGAAAATGGAGATCCCCACAGCGAGTGATATCGTCAAGCATCGTGAAGGACAGGTGATCGAGACCATGAAGATCTGGCTCGGTCGTGGACGATACAAGCGCGAACTGGAAATGGTGCAGGAACTCATTGACGCTGGACACGATCCGTTGAACATCGCCGCGGCTGCGTTGAAGATCGCACGGGCGGATGAGAAGCAACGTCCAATCGCGGAGATCACTGAAGTGAAGGATGAACGAAGGAAAGACGAAAGAGGCAAGAAGGAATTCGGGCGCGGCGAGCGACGTGAAACCTTTGGACGTGGAGAACGTTCTGAAAGGGGAGGCAACTCGCGGCGGCGCAGCGGAGACGGGTCCCATGAAGAGGGCATGGTGCGCTTGAAGTTGAACAAAGGCAAGATGAACGGAGTCCGCCCGAATGACATTGTCGGAACGATTGCCTTCCATGCGAACATCCCTGGCTATGTGATCGGTAAGATCCGTATTGAGGATAAGTTCGCATTTGTCGACATTCCCGAAGATGTGGTGGAGCAGGTGCTTAAACAGAACGGTAACTACCGCATCGGAAAAGAAAAGTTCGCTCTCACAAAGGCGCAATAAAATCGAAGTCCCCGAATGTTCGGGGACTTTTTGTTTGGGTGGACATATTTAATCGGATTATGAGAGTTGACTAAGAGCTTGACAAAACCTGTTGACATGCTTGAATTTATGGATAAAATATTGACTAAATCTAGACAAAATCTAGACAAACTTTAGAACAGGAGAGATGAAATGAAATCGAGATTTGTATTGGGTTTACTTGTTTTGACGTTGGTTCTGGCGGCATGTGCGCCTCAGGCAACGCCCACGGCTGCGCCGACTGCCATGCCCGAACCCACCGCCGCCCCTACTGAGGCACCTGCCAAGCCTCAGACCATCGTTGACATTGCAGTTGCCGATGGACGCTTTACCACTCTGGTTGCTGCTGTTCAGGCTGCAGGTCTGGTTGAAACCTTGAGTGGCGAAGGTCCTTTCACTGTGTTTGCCCCGACCGACGATGCGTTCAAGGCACTTCCCGCTGGGACGCTGGATGAACTGCTCAAGCCGGAGAACAAGCAGCAATTGACGGACATTCTGCTCTATCACGTCATCCCTGGCAAGGTCATGGCTGCGGATGTAACCGGATTGAACGGCAAGATGGCTGATACCGCCCTCGAAGGCAAGCAGGTCGGAATCAAAGTTGATATGGGCAGTGTCTATTTGAATGAGAATACCAAGGTCATTATCACCGATATCGAGGCATCCAATGGCGTGATCCATGTCGTTGACTCAGTGTTGCTCCCGCCCGCTGACGATGCTGCCATGGATAGCAAGGATATCGTTGACACCGCAGTCGCTGATGGTCGCTTCAACACCCTCGTTGCTGCAGTTCAGGCTGCAGGATTGGTTGATACTCTGAAAGGCGAAGGTCCCTTCACAGTGTTTGCGCCCACCGATGATGCGTTTGCTGCCCTCCCTGCTGGTACGCTTGACAGCCTGCTCCTGCCCGAGAACAAGCAGCAGCTCACTGATATTCTGCTCTATCACGTGGTCTCTGGCAATGTGATGGCCTCTGATGTAATCGGCATGAACAGTGCCCCGACGGTTCTTGGCAAGGATATTTCCATAAAGGTAATGGACGGCAAGGTCTACTTGAATGACAATGTACAGGTTATCATCACCGATATCAAGACATCCAATGGTGTGATCCACGTCCTCGATGCGGTGCTTCTGCCTCCTCAATAGAACGTTCTTTGGATTTCTCCTCTTAAATCATACAGGCTGTGCTCAGTGCACAGCCTGTATGATTTTTACACCTTGAGGATCAAAAAATCAGACCGCTTCACCATCATCGTTTTTGACTTCGATCTGCACCTGTTTGCCTTTCCAATCGCGATACTGATTCAGATCCTGTTCGATGAGCATGAGGCAGGCTGCGATCACAGATGCATCGTCCACTGCGCCGATGATCGGCAGCATATCCGGCACGATGTCGAAGGGATTCAAAACATAGATCAAGGTGAAGGCCGCTGCGGCGATCGTCCCATAAAGGACACGGCGATAGGCTCCGGAACGGAAGTCCTTGATAAGCGACATCAATACCTTTCCATCAGAGACGAACCGTTTCAACGGACCCCGGGCGCTGAACTGTCGGTCCAGCTCTTCGGAACGGCTCACCACTTTTTCAATATCCTTCGCCGTGACCTTTTCCGCTTCTTCCTTGACGTATTCTTCATCCGGTTGACTTAACATTGCGGAGATTCCTTTCCTTGGAAAACCAAGCCTGTTTCTGCAATTGTCTGCTCATTATGAATTATACAAAGTTTTTGTGAAGTGTTCTTAATGAACAAGCCAGCCTGATTGTGATTACCGATATTAATTTCTCAACTGTCTCGACCTGCCAAAGAAGGCGAAGGCGATCAATGCCAGCGAGAGTGGGATGAAAAAATCGGGGCGTCCGTTTGTTTGCGCGCCGATGAAATCCAAGCCGGGGACTTTGTTGAGCGGACCCAGATACCAGAGCG
>CAZKSG010000143.1:0-6073 GCA_964555335.1 uncultured Anaerolinea sp. | reverse complement strand
GCGCCGATGAAATCCAAGCCGGGGACTTTGTTGAGCGGACCCAGATACCAGAGCGAGATGTAGACGATCTCGAAAGGTTTGCTGGTTCCGCTCCAGACGCCGAGGGCGAGTGCCAGTGACGGGATGAAGAGCGCGCCAGAGAGGAAAGCAAGCAAGCCAACCGAGTCACCGCTGAAAAGGAACTTCAGCGCGGCGCCGCTGCCCATCAAGATCGTAACGATGAATCCTGCGATCCACTGCGCGGGCAGTTGACGCATCAGCGGTGCAGCAGAGGAGAAGGCAAGTTGCTGCACGTTGTCGCGCGCTTCGCGGTTACCGATGGGTGAGAGCAATAGGATGTGCCAGATCCATGCGAACGGTAAAACATACTGGCGTACTGAATCAACAGGGCTTGCAAGGCTGGCAACGATGAGTCCAATGGCGCCAACGTACCACCACCAACGCTGTCCTTTGAGCAGTAACTTTAATTCGGCGATCAACACGTTGACGAAACTGAATCGATCCGCGGCGCGGTTTAACGGAGTCAACGAAACGACAGGTGTGGCTTGTGAAACGGAAACAACCCTGCCCTGAGCGGAGCCGAATGGGTCAGGCATGGAAAATGAGCCGTTGCTTTTTAGCTTCCGTGGTCTTGCGCGCGAAGGATCAAAGCGGTCAAAGAACAGCGCGCCGAGTAACGTCACAAGGATGGCGAGTCCGATGTAGGCAAAGCGTGTGAGAATAACGGAGGATGTCCAGTCGATGCCTGTCCACGTGAATGTGTCTTTGATGGGTGTGTCGAGTCCGCCGAGCATGAAGCTGTTATCGTAATCGGGGAAGACCTGCCGCACTTCCTGTGCCATATCGTCTTTGAGCATCGCCATGCCGAGCGGTTCGAGCGCGGGAGCTGTTTTGACGATCTGCGAATCCATCGTGAACGGAATGATCATGACGAACCCGAAGAAGTAGACGATGTTGCCGAAGCCGCCCGATAAAAAGGGTATCGTTTCAAACAGCACTGCCACCGCCGCGACCACAGCCATGAGCGGCATAACGATATAAATGAACGGAGGCAGATAGGTGCTTAGATTCACCTGCGTGCTTTCGGCGTTGATAAGTTGGATGATGAAACCGAAGATGACGAGAATAACGATCATCGTCATCAGCACTGCGAAGTTGCTGATCCATTTACCGAGCATATAGGCGGGGCGTGACATGGGCGTGGTCGCCATGATCTGACCGACGCCCGTTTCACGGTCGCGTGCTACCGAGCCTTTAACCAGATAAAAGCCGAACCAACCTAAAAAGAACGTGGCGATGATGGACATCATGCCGGCGATCCATGCCGAGTTGAACTCGCCGCGATATTCGCCCAACTGCAAGCGCATATTACCAATGGCGGTCTGATAGCCCAGTAGCACGACTAAGCCGAGCATGACCAGAAAACTATAGCGGCGGATGCGCTCGAGAAAATCGGCGCGCGCCAGATGATAGATGACTCGTGCAGTCTTCATTGTTTGTTCCCGATGAAAAAGAGATAAGCATCTTCGAGATTGGGGCTCACGCTTCCTGCCGAAGCCTGAGGCTGGGAGGCGCTGACCACGCGTACCTGTACTCCGTCGCTCTTGCGGATCGTCCCGCTGACGATGTGTTGTTGTTTCAGCGCGGGCAGGTCGTCGCTGTGAACGTTCCACTCCCAGACCTTGCCTTCGAGTTCCTTGAGTAGATCCTCCGGCGCAGACTCGCACAGGAGTTGTCCCTTATTGACGAGAGCAATGCGCGTTGCGGTCGCTTCCACATCCGAAACAATGTGCGTCGAGAGGATCACGATGCGTTCGCCGGAAAGGTCGGAAAGCAAATTGCGGAAGCGTACGCGCTCCTCCGGGTCAAGCCCGACTGTAGGTTCATCCACAATCAGCAATTGCGGATCGTTGAGCAATGCCTGCGCGATGCCCACACGCTGTTTCATGCCGCCCGAATAACCGCCTAGCGGACGTTTCGCCGCGTCCTTAAGATTGACCAGTTGCAGCAGTTCATCGATGCGCTTCTTCGCGGTGACCGAATCCAGCCCTTTGATGGCAGCCATGTATTCGAGAAATTCGACCGCGTTGAGATTGGGGTAGACGCCGAAATCCTGCGGAAGATATCCAAGCACGGCGCGCATCGTATCTGGTGATCTGACGATATCCACATCATTCCACATAATTTTTCCATCCGTGGGTTTGGTGATGGTGGCGAGCATACGCATGAATGTGGATTTGCCCGCGCCGTTCGGTCCGAGCAAGCCTAAAATGCCAGGTTTGATTTCAAGGGAAAAGTTCCGTAGTCCCCATAGGTCGCTGCGATATTGTTTGCCAAGATCGGTGACGGTAAGTTTCATATTGCTGTCCTCTCTACTTGTAGACGGTTGTACTGTGTGTACGAGAAATAGGTCCTTTCGTTGCAGTGTACAGGCGGAGATGTTTTCTCGCCCTATCCGTCAGGCTAGTTTGCTGTGGAACTTCACCCGTGAATGGCTACTTTGCCCAGTTCTTCAGGATCTCGCGAACCGAGCGCCGCATCTCCATCGAGAAGTCTGCGCTGAATTTTCGCAGATACGTAGCCTGTCCCACAGTAGTGACCCCCTGCATGGATTTGCCTGTCGGCAGGCGGCTTTGACGTTCGGCGAACATTTCATCAAAGTCATTTCGATTCAACCGTTGATACTGATTTTCGAAAACAATGAACTTCTCATCAAAGCGCGGTGTGTACGGACGTTCCAATTGCTGCCGGGTGGGATAACCAAAAACGAGCATACAGATCGGGAAGACATATTGTGGCAGTTTGAGCATCTCCTGGTGGGTCTCATATCGTTCCATAATGTCACCGATGTAACACGAGCCGATGCCGAACGACTCGGCGGCAATCACTGCGTTCTGAGCAGCGATCAGTGCGTCGCAGCAGGCAAGAAATAGATCGCCTTCCTCAGGCTTCTGCATGTTCATGTTTTTCTGCGCGCAAAGTTCTTCGACCCCTGATGCAAGAAAATAGTCGTACCATCGCTGATAATCTGCCACGAAGACCCACACCATGGGTGCCTTTGCAATGAAGGACTGGTCGTCACAGGTGACCGCCAGTTTATCCTTGATCGATTGGTCGGTGATCTCCAATATGGAGTACAACATCAAATTCCCTGCCGTAGGCGCGCGCAAGGTGGCCTTGAGAATATCTGCCCGAACATCTGCGCTGATCTCGCGTTCTTCATACGCCCGCACCGACTTGCGTTTCATTAACACATCCATGATCTGATTCATTTGCCGCTCCCATCGAAATTTCCCTTTATTGTACAGCCGATGATGGATGCCCGTATACAGTGGCATGCTGTCATCATCTCGGGATACAATCAGGCATCCTTATTGAAGGAGATGGACTGTATGCTCAAACGCATATTCAAACAGCTCGGGTTGACATTGCTCAGCCTTATCATTCTTGCATTCATTGCGTACGCATTTCTTCCCAAGGGCGTCCGTGACCCGATGCCCTTTACATTCTCTACTAAAACCGAAAAACAACTTCTGACCGCCAACGAGTTCGCTGTTGTAGCTGGAACGCCCTGGGCAACGCAGGCAGGCTACGACGTTCTCGCACGCGGCGGCAATGCCTGTGACGCAGCGGTCGCCACATTACTCACTCTCAATGTCACGCACGGAGAAGCATCGTCTTTCCCGGGTGTGGCGCCCACCATGTATTACAACGCACAGACTGGTGAAGTAAAGTCCTATATCGGTGCGGGCAAAGCTCCTGCCGCGGCAACCATCGACAAGTTCAAAGAACGTGGTTTCGAGACCGTCCCCGAACTCGACATCTGGGCACAGCTGGTCCCAGCTTCGCCGGATGTCATTAGTGGATTGCTTACAGATTGCGGTACGATGTCGTTCAGTGAATTGGTGCAGCCGGCTATCAAGATCGCGCGCGAAGGATTTCCGGCGCATCCTATCATGGTGCGCAATCTCGATTTCTCGCTGGTCGAGCGGATCGGTTTCTCGATCATCATGCCTGAGAACTCTCGCATTTTCATCCATGGCGAGTGGTGGCGACCACTTCAGCTGAACGAGCGTATGACCTTCCCCGACCTGGCGAACACGCTCGAAGCGATGGCGAACGCCGAACAAACGGCGATCCAAAACGGAGCGTCGCGCGGAGATGCGCTGCAGGCGGTCCGCAATTATTTTTACAAGGGTCCCATCGCAGAGAAGATCGATGCGTTCGAAAAGCAAAAGGGCGGGCTCATCACCTACGACGATCTTGCCACCTATTCAGGCGGATGGGAACAGCCGGTCGTTGGTCACTACGGCAAGTTCACCATTTACGCTAACGGCACCTGGTCGCAGGGCATCATGGAGTCGCTTATCCTTCAAACGCTCGAAGGCATCGACCTCAAAAGTATGGGACACAATTCGCCGCAATACATCCATACAGTCACACAAGCCATTGACCTTGCGATGGCGGACCGCGATGCTTACGTGGGCGACCCTGCCTTTGTGAATGTGCCGCTGGATATTTTGCTCTCAAGGGATTTTGCGGATGCACGTCGCGCTGCGATGACTGACAGGGCTTTCGCCTCTTTACCCAGCCCGGGCCTGTTGACTCCCAAACAAAGTGTGTCCACCCCGAATCGTTTTGCCGGGCTCCCGCCTGCGCAGGCATTGCTCACGATGACCGATTTTTCCGTTGGGCAGGATACGAGTCAACTCGTGGTGATCGACGCACAGGGTAATGCCGTTGTGATGACCCCATCAGATTTTCCGCAGACGCCAATGGTCCCCGGCACAGGGCTCAACCTTGGCAACCGCATGAACCAGTTCCGCCTCGACCCGGACCATGTAGGCGCGTTAATGCCGGGCAAACGTCCGCGCATTACGCCGCATGCGTTAATCATCTTCAAGGATGATAAGTTTTACATGGCGCTTTCCACACCGGGTGGAGATATGCAGGCACAGGCGCTGGTGCAGGTCTTTTTGAATATGCAGATCTTCGGCATGGATATCGAGTAGGCAGTCAGTGCGCCGCGTTTCTATACCATTGCGTGGCCGTCATCGTTCGCACCGCATGAATCGTATCCCACGCACATTCGCCTTGAAGCAGACCTGTACGCCACTGCTGCTGAGGGACTCAAAGCCCTGGGCTATACCCCCGAAGAGGATCCCAAATGGGATAAGGACTTCGGTGCAGTCGGCGCGATCATGGTCGGCGAGAACGGGCAATTGTTGGCAGGTGCCGACCCACGTGAAGAGACAACGTCGATGGGAAAATAATCTCTACAATCATGTCGTTGCAAGGAGAGCGAAGCCCGACGAAGCAATCTCTTTTTTTAACGGAGAATTCCATTGTATATAAGATTGATCCCATTAATTAGGAGATTGCTTCGGGCAGAGCCCTCGCAACGACATAAACTGCCATAACCGAACTGCAAGCCAATTTTAGAATCAACGTCTTATAATTCCGCTCATGTTCACGTATATACAGAACCTGGCAAAGATCAAACGTGGCGACTTTACTCTCTCGCCGCGCTTGGCTGTCTATTATGTGACCATGCAATGCAACCTCAACTGCGCCTATTGTGAAGACTTTGGCTCGCGGCGTAATCACCTTGTCACGCAAAATCCAAAACTCGACGATGCAAAACAAATTCTGAAAGTCATCCGCAGCGGCGTGGACCGTCTCTGGCTGACAGGCGGCGAACCGTTGATGGTTCCGTATCTTGCGGAATTGTTGGACTATGCGCGAAATGAACTGAGATTCCGTGAGATTAGTTTGATCACGAACGGAACGCTCCTGTCTCAAAGTTTGAAAGTTGGCAAGATGGAAGGTTCGAACCTTCCATCTTTTCGATCTTCCAACCTGCTAACCTTTCTTGATCGCATTATCATCAGCCTGGACTCGGTCAACCCGCAGGCGTTGCACAAGGTCAGTGTTCCAGATGTGTATGCGGAGACGGTGATCGCCAATGCGCGCGGAGTTGCGACACTGCAAAGGAAACACAACTTTAAATTGATTCTCAACGCGGTCATTACGCCAGAAACGCTGCCAGGCATGGATATGCTGCTGGCGTTCT
>CAZKSG010000142.1:4821-11852 GCA_964555335.1 uncultured Anaerolinea sp. | reverse complement strand
CAAATGCCCACATCGGCAAAGGGCGAAACAACATATTGGTCGCCACGCCTGCATCACCAAAGATCGCTTTGGCGAGAGGCTCTCGAGGTGCTGCAACAATCGGCATGGCGATGATGCTCAAACCCACGAACCAGAGCAAGTCCATCTTCCATGTTTCGCGTGAAAAGCGGAAGATATCCCAATACCGGTTCCCTTCTGCCTTGAACAGGCGCATGAGCAGATAGATGGATACCGCATTGGCAAGGAACGTCATAAAGGCCCACCAACGTGCGGATTCGTCCCATGCAGAGCCATTGCCGCTTACAACAAAGATCAGCGCGATCAGGATTTGAAAGAGGACAAACAGCACAGGACGCGAAATGAGCATAAGCCATGGGTAAAAAGATGTCGTTGTCCGTGCGGCTGGCATTGAATTGGGTTGAACAATGTTTGTTTGCATGACGTTTCCTTTCTTTCAACGGATCTTCATATACACAGAGACCGTACCCGGACTCTGGTGAGAAGCGAGTATGATCTGATACGTGCCTGCCGGAAGGCTCTGCTCCCATAAACCACCATCTTGATAGGCGTTGTAGCCTTCCCCATGCACAACGATGGAGTTGTATCCTGCCGGACCTGCGATACTGATGTCAAAATAGGTGGTATCGATATTGCGAATGGCCACAAAAACGCCAACATAGGTGGGCTTGTCTAACACAAATTGTGTGAGCACTTTGGCAGAATAAGCCTGGGTAGAAAGGTCGATCTGCGCTACGGGGGCAAAATTCTGAGGCGGGGAAAATGTGTTCAGCGATTTTTTATCTGCGGAAGTGTTGAGGGCGACAACCACGAGAACACAAAAGGCCATGAGACTTGCCATCACTGGAATTGTCTTTCGTGTTCCGTTTGTGATCTCATCACGGTGGGTCATGCGAAATAAAAGGAATTCATTTCGTAAGCCATCTATTTTGGAGAGGAATATGATCCAACCACCGGCATAGAGAACAAGTGAAATCAGTGTCAACAACAAGGGTGGCATCTGACTGTGAAGCAGAAAATTTGTCACATCGTCAGAAGGCGCTTTTCCCACGGCGAACAATAACGGAAGGATGATCCATGCCAGTAAGGTGTTGATGACAGCCATTGAAGAGGTCAATTTCAATGTTTCGAGGGTAAAACTGGCTTTGCGCGGGACAAGGCTGATGAATAGAACCCAGATCAGGAGAGGCAATCCCGCTCCGGCTGCGGACTGAACCGCAAGCTGATGTTCGGTCAATTCACCGCCAATCATTGCTGTATGTGCGCTGAAATCCCAGAAATTGACGTTGAACTCCGTCAGCGATTGGCCGAAGAGGAAGCCGGCGAGGGCGTGTCCGCCCTCATGAAGAAACGTGTATATAAAGAATACAAATAGAACAACAAATAAGACCAAGACCAGAAGTAAAATGACAGAAGATGTTTTTATTTGCCTCATAGTCTGATTGTACGGGCTTCAATAGAACGACTCCCCCGCCGCTGGGGGAGTCTTCACTATCCAGTTGGACAGTGCCCGCAGGTTTGATTACTGATGTCTCTTATGAACAATCCTGCTATTTTCCTCTCAACTCGGACGATAGCTTTGCCCCGGGGAGCTACTCTTTATTCTCAGGGCCAAGCACTTCCATTACACCAGAGCCTCGTTGGAACATCTGACTACGGTTGAGAAAAACGATGATCACCGCAGCAATGGCAAACAGGAAATTATCCCAGGGTTGGGCATCGGGGAAAATAGGGTTCATCATGTTCAGGTGATACAGGATGGCGATCAATAGACTGCCGCGAGATGCGTTGAACAGCGGCGTCAGGATGACAGTAATGGAGATGAGCCCAATGAAGAATGGACCAAAAGACCAGGCGCTCTGCGGTGTCCCACTCATGGCAAAGGCAGGCGCATGCCAGATCGCCCAAACGACTCCAAGGATGAGACTGGCCCAAAACGGAGAAAATCGACGTTGCAAAAGGGGTAAGGCAAGTCCGCGCCAGCCAAACTCCTCTCCCATCGGACCAAGCAATAGGGATTGAACCAGAGCCGGGAAAACCATGTACCAGGGCAGGAAGGGAAACGGGGCGTTGATTGTGCCTTTGATCGCAGCAGCAGCATAGACGATGACAGGAATGCCCAGGAGCAGGAACAGCCACCACTGAACCGGGGCACGCCAGAAAAATAGGCGGTGGAAGAAACTGCCTAATCCTCTCAGCCCGTAATGCCACCAGATGAGAAAAACTCCAGAAATGCCGGGAGCGTATACAGCCAGGAGGAATAGCGGATTCGTTGAACTCATTTCACCAAACAAGGCGGTGAATCGATCTGTAAACAGGATGAAAAGCGACATGGGAACCCAACTGAGACCAAACGTGAGTACCAGAAAAGACAGCAGGGTTTTGGTTCCGATCGCTGGTCTTTGCCTTTGAGCATTTTCATAAACAATACTTGTGGTCATAATGATCTCCGATTTATTATTTCTTGACGATTTCTTTACTTTTATTACTCTCGAGGCTGCTCGGTGACTTTCCAGATCGGATCGCGCAGGATCAGCAGGACAATGATTGCGCCAAGCGCCAGGCTGGGAAGTCCTATTCCAAACGAAAAGAGCATACTGGTTGGCATCACCATTGTCATCGCAAAGAAACTCATCGATTGGTTACTGAGTGCGTGCAGGTATGCCGCCACCCAAATGCCATTCGACTTGAACACGGCGTACGCCAGGAAATAGGCAAGGATGATGCACACAACCACCATTGCAATCGACCCGAGGATCGGCTGACCGGGGTAGTTGTAGCCCATCCAGATCACGGGCCAATGCCAGATGCCCCAGATAACGCCCAGCAGAAAGACTCCACGGATGCGACCGAGGCGGGTCAGTTCCGTTTGCAGATAGCCGCGCCAGCCATATTCCTCACCAAAGGCAATAATCAGCCCGATGAATGGACCAACAAGCACGGTGTTGACAGCCATGACAAGCATGAGCACAGGAGCAGGCATGACAGCCATTTGAGGGAAGGCAACTTTCAGGTCAACCACCTGGCCCAGCTTGAAAACATAATTCAGGAACGTTTGGAGACCATAGAAGGCAATCAGTCCCAACCCGTAGACCAGCCAAACGCGCGCTTTGCCACCCGCCAGCCCAACGCTGGCAAATGCTTCCCTGCCGCCTTTCATTCGGAGCGCGATCAGCAGAACCAAACCGATCACATTGGGGATGAGCAGAAGCGAACTGATAATGGTGGCTAGCTCAGGCTGGATCAGACCGGCAATTAATCCGATCAAATACAAAAGGGTGAGCACAAGGTAAAAGTAGACGAACCAGCGTGAGATGGCGCGGTTGGATCGATGGTAGATGGGGCTTTCCTTGAAGAAAAAGACGCCCAAAAATATCGCAGAGAAAGCTGGCAGGAGCATTCGGAATTGCAGAAGTAATGCAGTGACCGGGCTGGTCAATCCGCCATTTAAATACAGTACCAGGTCCGCCAGCCAACTCAAGCCAAATGCCAGCCCGAGAAACCAGGCAACATGCGGCCAATTGACTTTTAATGAGGGGATCATAGAAGGTTGTGATGTTGTTTGCATAATTATCTCGCTTTCGCATATAAGATAGAATCAAAGGAAACAAGTGATTTTCGTTTTGATGCTCATGATTGATTCTTATTCTTCTGTTCGATCATCATTTGTAGTAACGACTTTAAGTCATTGCTGCTTATTCGAATTGGGCGAAGGCCGTCAGCAAAAGGACAAGCACGCCGCAAATGGACATGAGTCTGGAGTAGGAAGCGAAGCGGGCGATGGCCTGTTCTGCGCCATGATTCGAACTCATCATCGGTCCGACTCGCAGGATGGCGTTGAAGACAAATCCCGCGCCGATCATTGTAACGATCAGGATGTGCTTGACCAGCATGGCAACACCCCACAGGTTACCAAAATTTCCCACGCCGAGATAATTGGGATCGACGATCATCAAATAGATGCCGGTGACAAGGAAGGTCAGCAGCGACGCGTACATCCACCACCGGCTACGCTTCGAAATTTGACTGAGGATGGGACCCGCTATTTCAGACGTCTGCGTCCCGAACGCGGGCAGGTAGACGAGCGAGAGCAGGAGCGGATGTCCGATAAAAATGACAGTGGCGATGGCATGCAGCCATGTGAAAAGAGAAAAGATTGTCTGCGACATGTTCTTTATTCCTTTTGTAATCAATTACGCTTGCTTGGGAAAGAAGGTGTAGATCGTCCCAATGCCCAACCCGACCACCAGGAGTAGACGGATCCACAGCGGCCAGGAGGTCTCCCAGACCCAGAGTCCCAAAGTGACGGGCAGGATCAGCAGCCACACAACCGCCTGAATAACGATCGGCAGGCCGCGCAAGGTCTGCCAGACGGTATCGAGGATCGCCTGATTGAAAAGGATGGCTGCACCAAAGCCCAGCCATAAGAGCGAGAGAACGGCAAAACTGCCATAACTGATGATCGTGTTCATGTTGTGATTTCCTTGCCTGCATAGTAATTCAGGGAAATAAAAAACTCCCCCACCGGGAGGGGAGTTTTTCACTGGTCATATGGACAGGTAAATAACCCAAGTTGCTACCTTCTTATAAAAAACACCATTATGTCACCCTGAGGGAGCGTTGTGTGCGACCGAAGGGTCTCGTACACGGTGGTAGAGATGCTTCAGGGCAGCAAACGCCCCTCAGCATGACATTTCCCTGTATATGTGGCAACTTGAATTAAATAGGACCGTGCAACATGTATAATTGTTTGTATAAAAGAAGTCGTACAGTCTACAGGCTGTAAAGTTCCCATTAGAGATACGACTTAAAACATATTACTAAAACCTGTCTCAAAAACGATATGTCACTCTGAGAGAGCGTTCTTTGCGACCGAAGAGTCTCTACTTCCCCGTTCAGAGATCCTTCGCTTCGCTCAGGATGACATTTTCGAGATAACTTGTAGTAAAGGTTGTCGCCCTGTAAGTACTATGACAGATTCTTGCTTTCTTGTTTAAAGTCAAGTTATGTACATAAGTGAGCCAAGTTGGTGGCGTATTAGACAGTAACGCAAACCATTGGGCGGAACAATAACACATAAGGTATTATGAAAAACTGGTCACATTCTGACTCCATAGCCCTAGGTAGCCTTTTGGTAGGAATTATTGCCTGCATAGCGGCCGTATTTGTAGTTCCCGAAGTCAGGTTGGCTTTAAAATTAGATACTGGAAAAGTAATTACTCCCAACGCTACACTGGATTCATCTACGCCAGATACGGCATATTCTGCGCCAACTTTTACGCTAACATTAATACAAGTACAAGAAACTCTTCAAAATCCCATTCCATCATTTGAAAATATCCAATTTTGTCTGGACGTCGATTTAGACAAGAACATCCGAAGTTGCAGGACAAACCAATCCGAATTTACATCTCCCATATCACGCATTAATGTTAGTTGGGAATACAAAAATGCATATCGTGGAATGCTTTTTAGCCGAAAATGGTATTGGAATGGTGAATTATTCAGAGAAGTTAACAACGATATTTGGGATGATAATTGGACAATCGATGGGGTATATGAGTATACATACCTCGATGTAAGTAATGGGAATATTTTTTCGAGCGAGTACGTTTTCCGTCCTGGCGAATATATTGTAGAGTTGTATATCGACAACAGATTAATACAGAGCGGCAACTTCGTCATACGTTAATTTGCCTTAAAGAAATTACTCAACACTACCGTCATCCATTGAAAATCATCAAACCGAAATTGAGGGAAACCATGAAAACCACTTGTACGACCCTTGTACTTTCCATCCTGATCGTCGCATTGGCGTCTTGTAGCTCTGTCCTTCCTGCGCCCACAGAGACACCCATCCCAACCGAAACAAGCCTGCCAACGTCGACCCATACGCCAGAGCCAACCTACACTCCCACCCGCACACCCGTCCCGCCGACAGAGACGGAGTCCGTCCCGGTTCTGCCGATACCATCGGGAAAGCCAGTCAGCGAATGGGAAGGGATTCCCGTCATGCCAGGTGCAATTGCCGGGGATGGCGACAGCGGTGGATATTCATTTACAGTCGATGCCTCCGTGGATGAGATCCAACGATTCTACGAAAAGGAATTGGCAAAGCTCGGCTGGGAGATGTTTGCCAGTGGACAAGGCACCACAGGCGCCCTCCTGTTGATGTTCATGAAGGATGCCGCTACCTTAACCGTTTCCATCATCCCGCAGCCAGACGGCATCATGTATGTCTTGCTGGTGAGGTAGAATCGGAACGAAAAACGGCTCGGATGGTTGACCATCCGAGCCGTTTTTATATCCTGCGATCGGGGGAGATGCGTTGGGCTGAAAAAGGAGTACACTCTAGTTAACGGTCCATTTTGGAAAAGGAACGTTCCATGAAAACCCTCGAGTACATTCGCTGGGCAGATCCACCCCCATGGTGGGCGACTCTCGCCCGGCTCCTTCCTCTCTGGTTCCTGTCTTTGGCCTTCACAACGGAGGGATTTCCCCGGCCTACCATACCAGATGAATTGGCGGTTATCTTTTTGATACTCACCCCCGTCATCATCATCGCCCTCTTATGGATACGGTGGTTGACTCCCGAACTTCTCCTCTACATCTTCTTTCCGATCACACTCCTGTTCATTCTCGACGAGATCTCCACCACGTACAAGACGCCGCTGATCCTGACCTGTACGGTCATCCTATCAGCTGGGATGATCGGCTATCAACTCTGCCTGAACAGGAATTCCCTTGGCTGGGCCTGGTTGACCCTGTTGCTAACGGTCATCCTCACATGGATATTCGCCTCCCATGCCAGCCGAAATTACTGGCAGATGGCCAGCGATCTGGGGTATCAGTGCTCCCCAGACGCGCAAGATTGCGCTCCATTGACCGGGAACGAGACGCCCTGGTGGGTTCTTTTTTTCAAGCCATAATGCGTAATATAAAAAAACTCCCTCGGCAGCGAGGGAGTTTTGCTTTCTACCCCACGTGGACCTGCACCATTTCCCCGTTCACAT
>CAZKSG010000142.1:0-4721 GCA_964555335.1 uncultured Anaerolinea sp. | reverse complement strand
CGAGGGAGTTTTGCTTTCTACCCCACGTGGACCTGCACCATTTCCCCGTTCACATAACTGAGCAATGTTTCGTTCACATGGAAGCGCAGATCCGATTCGTATCGCGTGCGGACCGAGTCAAAATCAGGGACGTTCCCTGCCGTCAACGCGGCGACTTCGTCGAGCGCGGCGAGATCGCCGGGGTCGCCGAGCGCTTCGGCAAGGATGACGCCCCAGCAATCCCACGGAAGCAATTCCATTTTATTGAGCGAGGCCACATCGCGGACCAGGTTACCGCGCACGAACCCGAGCCCGTGCATGTCGAAGATGCCGAACTTGTCCGCATCCTGTTCGCCAGAGCGACACATTCTCCAGGCTTTGCCGCCAACGATGAACTGGTCGCGCGGTACATCAAGTGTATCGAAATCGATCTTGAGCGCATCGCGCTGTAGTTCATCGAGCTGCGCATCCACCATGACCCAGCGCGATTGTTCTGCATTCCAATATTCGGTCACCCAGTGATCTTCGAAATGGTTCGGCAAAAAATATGCAGCAAAACCACATCGCGCACGAGCCGGGATTCCCTGATGGCGCAAGAGGGAAGCCAGCAGCAGGGAATGATCGCGGCAGTTGCCGAGCAACTTCTTATCAATGGGGCGTGCTTTGGTCAGTGGGCGCGAGTCGAACTCCATCGTACGCGCCAGCCTGCGTTCCATCGAACGGAGTTGCAATTCACCCATCCGTTCGGGAGGCGCTTTAAAACCGTAGCGCTCCGTCCAGAAGACGTGGATGGTGAGTCCCTGCACGAGCTTCACAAGATCAGGGATGGATGTGGGCAGGTCTTCATAGAGCGATACATATCCCTCTGGGTCAGACATGCGGCCTTGTTGGGAAAAATAGTTCAAAGTTGAATTCATTCTTGTCTCCAATTTTTCATCCTGAGGGAGCGTTCAGCAGAAAGTCCTTTGCTTCGCTCTGGATGACATTTCCTAGTCGATATATATATTCTTCAACGAATACTTCCAATACTGGATGTCATAGCGCGTGAACTCTTCAGCGAGAGACATTCCTACTTTTTCAGCAACACGTTTCGATGCAAGGTTGCCCACACGGATCAAACTGATCAACTGCGGTAGTTTCAACACGTCGAAAGCGAAATCGCGCACGGCGATGGCTGATTCGGTAGCATAACCTTGATTCCAGAACGCACTGCGGAAATCATAGCCAAGTTCCGCCGCGCCCAATTCATCCATTTGTTCCAACCCACAGTCACCGATCAATTCGCCGGTCTCTTTCAGGATGACCGAAAACAACCCATAGCCGAATTGACTTTGATGATCGAGATTGCGATGAAGCCAGTGCTGCATTTGTTCATTCGTAAACGGCGGATGATTAAAGGCGACCATCACCTTCGGATCGGTAAAGATGAGCAGCAACGCGTTGAAGTCTGTTTGTAACATGGGACGCAGGATCAGGCGTTTCGTTTCAAGCTGTGAGGGGATTCCGTTTGGCATATGTTTCCTTTACTCAAAGATACGCACATCGGGAAAGTAAATAGTCGGGAAAGAAAAGTTCATCTGGGCGAACTTCCAACCGTCTGATTCTTGCACGACAACCGCGGTAAATCGTAATGCCCAGACGAATTTCTCGCCGCGGCGCAATTCAAAGACTGTGTTCGTACCGCCGCGCAGGATGTTGAGGAGTTTTTGTTCTGCGGTAAGGTCCTGCCGGTCGATATAGTCTTTGACATACTCCAGATACGACGCATAGTTCTCCTCGCCAATGACCTTCGTCACCGTGGCAAATGCAGCCACCCAACCCACATCGCTGCGCTCATGAACAGACATATGGTCAAGATCGAGACGCAAGTCGCCCCAGCCTTCCCAATCTCCGTATACAAGTTCGCGGGCAGAGGCGCGGTTCATATACCATTCGTCCACACCGGGCTTGAGTCCGTTCGTGCCAATGATTTCTGCGTCGACAGTGAAGAGTTCCATGAAGGAGTCGACTTTTGCCAGGTCGCGGTGGGTGTAGCCTTCCTGGAAGGCTTGCATGAGTTGGAGGATTTCGGTGTGCTGATTCATAAGATAGTGTTTTCCTTTGAGCGCACTTTGGCTACGTTCACCAAAGGCACTCATTTCACTCAGCGCGGAGTCTTTACCATTCCTTGATCCACGGCTCAAGGAGATCGAATTCAGTGAAGCCCATGGATGCATACAAGGCATGGGCGGCATCCGAATAGGAACTGACCGAGGCCAGCGTGGCACCGAGTCGTTGGGCACGACGCAAGCCTTCGCTCATCACGGCTTTGCCAAGTCCGCGCTTTTGATGGTTCGGATGTGTGCCGACTGGCTCGAAGACCGCGATACGGGTGATATCGTCGAACCAGACGGTGCAGAACGCGGTCAGTTCGCCATCGGGTGCTACCGCAACAATATCGATGTCGCGGCGATAGAGGGAAACGCGCTGAACATTCTTATACCACTCATAGCCCTGATACTTTTCATCGGGCTCGTCGGGATGGAAGACCTTCCAGGAAAGCCAACTGCGGGCAGGATGCTCGCTCTCGTCACCCAATGCGCGGACGATGTATCCGTTGGATGGAGCGGGAACATCTACCGGCTGGGAAAGGAATCGGCGGCGCATGTGCTCAGCCTTGAATCTCGAGCGGACGTATCCGCGTTCGGCGAAGAGACGCTTCATCGCCTCGTCCGCCGCATTCACCCAGACGATGAGCTCAGTCCTGCCTTTGTCGTTCGTTTGCGCAAGCTTCTGTTCGGCAACGTCGAGCATCTCGGCAATGGACACTTCCTTCTGAAATGCCGGGTGGATCTGAAAGAACGCTTCACCAGGGCTATCGGGATTAAGCACAGCCACGATCTGTTCGTCTGACTCCCAGAGCGTAACCACATCTTCCAGTTTCATGTGAAAGATGTTCTCGTTGACGTGCCAACGCCAGTACTCCCAACGCAGGAGGGACCATGAGAAATCATGGCGATCATTGCACAAAGAGACATCTCGCAGGAACTGGCGGATGCGCCAATAGTCTTCTTCGGTTTGGTAGTTTCGGAGCGTAGGTTTCATTGTCTGCCTCTTTGTTCTTTCCTAATGGACTGGTTTTGCCATAATTCTACAAGCATGGACGAAAAAGCTCCCCCATCTGTGGGAGAGTTTCTACTATCCGAGTGGACAGGGTAATGCAGGTGGTGGACGATTTATAATCGTTCTAACATTTGTTATTAGCAGAAAGAGTACATCATGAGTGAATACATCCGCACCACACGAGAATGTTCTGTGAGTCAACTGTCCCCGGAGATACTTCAGGAACTTCAAAAGTACTTTCAAAAGCATGAATTGGGTGACTTGCAGACAGAAACGCAACTATGCTGTGAAACGATTTCCAGAAAGAAAAGAACCGGCCCATTGGCTTCCTGGCTGAGCGACAAACCAGATACGACCATCCACACGGGAATACTGCTTACCGCCCAATGGCTTATCTGGGTTCATCATGGCGATAAATCAGGGACTCTCCTGAATGCAGCCAATCTGAACAAAATCGGGGCCCGGTATCATACTCCCTTGTTTATGAATGATGCCGGTTTGGAAATTATCGGATACATTGGCGATTCCAACGCTCGCGTTCGCGGGTACATCGGAATGGGAGCAGACCCGGCAGTACAGAAGTTTTGCGAAGAGGTCCGGCAAGCGATCATCAAGGCAAATCCGCCAGCTCCTAAAAATATATTCAAGTGGCCGATAGGCTGAAAAGCACAGAGGGCAGGCTGTATCCAAAAATAACCATTGGGCTTCTTCTTTTCAGAACGGGATGTCCTGTGAGTTAATTTGCAGGAGAGTATTACAGCGACGTGTAGAAACAAAACATCCATTTATAGATTGTCATAAATAAAACTCCCCATCGCGGGGAGTTTTGGTACGTTCACTCGATCATCAAATCATCCATAATCCTCTGCGCAGATAATCGCCCTGAGATCATCGCAGTGGGCATACCGGTGCCGGGATGGGTGCTCGCGCCGGTGAAATATAGATTCTCGTAACGTGGATGTTTATTCTTTGGACGGAAGTAGCCCAGTTGGGTCAGGTTGTGGCACAGTCCGTGCGTGGAGCCTTTCATCAGGTTATAGCGCTTGCGCCAGGAAAGCGGCGTGAAGTTGGTCTCAAACTTGATATGAGACTCAAGGTCCGCGATGCCAAGCGACTCCAGACGGCGGAAGACATGCTTACGCGCTTCGTCTCGTATCTTTGCCCAATCCTGCTCACCGTTTTCTGACATATGCCCCACCGGTACAATGGCAATGACGGTATCCTGTCGATGCGGCGCCATGGATGGGTCGAGCCGCGCCGGGGCGTGGATGTATAAACTGGGATTCTCGGGTAATCCCAGATCATCGATGATGCTCTTGAAATTCTCACGATAATCGTGCGCAAGAAAGAGGGTATGAGGCGGGAGCGACTCGTACGGTTTATCCACACCCCAGAAGAAACTGATCACTGAACAGGAGAACCGCTTGCGAGACATGGATCTCGCCATATCCTTGTCGGGCAACAGATCATTGTAAATGTACGGAAGGTCTGCGTTGGCAAGCACGGCATCGGCATAGATGTGTTGACCATCATCCAGAACAATGCCATGCGCGTGCGAAGAGTTTACGTCCACGCGTTCGACAGAGGCATCGAAAACGAATTCCACGCCCGCCTCTTTCGCCAGTTCCATCAACGCTTCG
>CAZKSG010000141.1:0-11876 GCA_964555335.1 uncultured Anaerolinea sp. | reverse complement strand
CTTTAGGAAATCGCGGCGGGAAATTTGCGTCATAAAATCAAACGGTAAAAAGAACGCGGGCGATCAGAATAACGAGGCCAATCCCGGTCAAAGGGAGAAAGAGATACAAAAACACGATCGCGCGATCTGTCAACTCATACATCATTTTTTCCACAACACGGTACCTGGGCAGGAACACGACCAACAACACCGTCAAGATACATGTGACCAGCCACCACTGCCCAAGAGACTGTAGGATTCCTACTTGAACTCCAGCTTCGCGAAGTTTTAGTTGAAGAATCATGGACAACAACAAACATAAAGCAGTGATACTTCCTCGCACAAGGAAACGCTCTTTCCATAGCTTCGAAGGAAAGACCAGGCTCAAGGCCAGTAACACAGCCATGATCAAGGCCGCCTCCAAAAAACTAAGGACCATCGAATACGAGAACAGGGAGAAGATTTCCCAGGCAGTTAAATTCATGCGCCAGGAATTCAGTCTCCAGAAATCAGAAATAAAAGTCCACCCGTACAGGACCAGACTTACGACAGCAAACACCGGCATAATGCTGCGAATCTCCGGGAGACGGGTGGACAATGTACTTCGAAGCACAGACACTATTTGGCCTTGCCCTGATTCGCCACCGCCGCAGCTTTCTTCGCTGCTTCTTCTGCATCACCAAGATAGTAACTTTTAATCGGTTTCAGGTTCTCATCCAATTCATAGACGAGGGGCAGCCCGGTTGGGATATTCAATTCTGTGATCTCAGCATCCGAGATGTTATCGAGATACTTTACCAGGGCGCGGATGCTGTTTCCATGCGCGGCAACAATGACACGCTTACCCGATTTGATCACCGGAGCAAGTGTGGAATTCCAATACGGCAATACACGATCGAGCGTAAGCTTAAGCGATTCGGTGGCTGGCAGTTCCCCGGGAGTCAGAGACGCATAGCGCGGATCAAAGCGCGGGTGACGTTCATCATCCAGTTCAAGTGCCGGAGGCGGAACATCGTAACTGCGGCGCCAAACCTTGACCTGTGCTTCACCGAACTTCTCCGCCATCTCTGATTTATTCAATCCCTGCAGCGAACCATAATGGCGTTCGTTAAGCTGCCAGGCTTTGGTAACGGGGATCCACTCGAGATTCATCTCCTGCAAGACCGTCCACAGGGTTTGAATGGCACGGCGCAGAACGGATGTGTACGCCACATCGAAAACATAGCCGCCTTCCTTCAATAACCTGCCTGCCTCAAGTGCCTCGGCTTTTCCCAAGTCGGTCAAGCCAACATCGGTCCAGCCAGTGAAGCGGTTTTCAAGATTCCAGGTGCTTTGTCCATGACGGACCAATACAAGTGTATACATGTTTATATCTCCCAGCAACAGTCAGGATTTCAAGTGTTGCTTTTACAAAGGTTTTATAGAGGTATGGAAGAAATCCAAAAATTCCTCTTGTAATCTTTTGGATAACGTCTGATCTATATCCATGAGATCATCTGTCTCATAGAGATCATCTGCAAGGTTGTACAGCTCGAACGAATCCGGATATTTGGGATACCCGTGATAATAGATTAATTCATAGGGCCATTTTATGAGCGATACGCTGGCCTGTTTGATCGCTTGAAAAGCGGAGTCGTTCTTGGCAACAATGGAATAAAGGTTCCGATCTGTTTCCTCGGTCAATCCAAAACCGGGCAGAACCGTCCCTTGTGCCCACTCCGGAATATCTTTCCCAGCTATCGTCAACAGCGTGGGAAGCAGATCCAGGCTGCTCGTGGGAACACGAAAGTCCCTGCGCTCTTTTTGACCCGGGGCAGAGATCAAGAGCGGCACATGCGTGACAGCATTATACATCAAGGGTGTTCCATGACCCAATTCACCCCGTTCAAAGAGTTCTCCGTGATCCGACGTCACCACAACCCATGTGTTTTCCAGCACTCCAGCCAGTTCGAGCGCTGAGATCATCTGACCAAAGTTTGCATCTACATCTGAAACATATTGGTCGTACACACGGCGATAGTCCGCCAGCTCCTTTGGGCGATACTTGCTCTCAGCAAGTTTATGCCTGGGGTGATACGGAATATCCACATCAGGTGTGAACAGCGTCTGAAAATCCTTGCGAGGGCGGTATGGACCATGAGGCGACCAGACATGGAAATACCCCATCCAGGGAGATGGCAGACGATTTTGCTCCTTCAGTTGTTCCGTCATTCCTTGGAAAACATCTTCATTTCGATAGGCAAATGTATGATTGTCAGGGAATCCGCCAGGGTATGCCTCTGAACTCTGAGGACGGTCAGACAAGCGCTGATGGAGAATGTCGGCCAACCCAAGCGTCAATGACCCCGGCGACGGGTTGAGGGATTTGATTCCCAATCCCAGGAAATCCTCTACAGCATAATAGGCGATCATCCTGTCGTTGGGAAGATCCTGTGCCTTTGCAAGCGGAAGGGTATATAGACTAAACGAATCAAATGGCAAATGGATATCTACGTCCCGCCCCACCTGACTCAGCAGAACTTCAGCGAAGACGTTTTGTGTGAATGCCAGCTTTGTATATTCGTCGCCCAGGAGCCGGAAAATATTCTGGTCACTTACGCTCCTTTTGATCAGCCCGCGGTAATTAAGAGCGCGATGTTTCCACGGATATTGTCCGGTCAGCATGGAGGCAACGGCTGATGTCGTGAAATTCCCAGCCGAATAGTGGGAATGATAAACGTTCGACCTCGACGCGAACTTTTCCAGGTTGGGAGTCGTATTTCTTGAGTAGCCGAATAAAGGCAAATGGTTGGCAGACATTGCATCGAATACCAGCACCAGGATATTGGGTTTCTTATCCTGCCCAATAGGATTCCCAAATAGAGAAAGGGAGTTCGCCATCAGGAGTGATGTAGAAAATGCTGCCGAAGCCTTCAAGAAATCGCGGCGGGAGAGTGCATGCATGAAAAGAGTCCCTCTTCGTCTTATCCAAATAAATTACGAACAATGACAACCAGAAGGGAAAGGGTTCCAGCGGGGATCAACAGGAATAGAAAGACAATCAAACGGTCTGAAAACCATGAAATCGCCGAACCCACCCATCGCACTCTGGATGAAAGATAAGCCAGCAAGGCCGCCAGGATCAACGTAACAACCAGCCAGAGAATGGAATACAGCAAGAACCTCGGACCCAACGCCCCGTACTTCTTCACAAACAAAACAACTGAAACCATCAGAACCAGGCTGACACTGCTTCCGCGTTCCAAAAAACGATCCGTCAGGATCCTGGCGGGAAGCAAAAATGCAACCAGCAAGAGTCCCCCCATCCATAGAAGGCTTTCCAAAAGATCCGCTGCCAGGGTATAGGCGAGGACCGTAAGAAGTTCACGGATATGCAAAAACAAAAGCCAGGATGGCAGCTTCCAGAAGAACGTTAGAATGGACCAGCCAAAAACAACAGCAACAATTACAGCATATGCGGGCAGACTATCCTGCAACTTAGGTAGGCGGCGAAGCATCGGACCTCAACTCATCAACCAGCAGGAGCCCGATTCCTGTACAGTTCCTTGCTGGGGACAGCCACCATTTTTGACAGGTCAAGCTCCAGGCCGACAAACTCTTTTACACGCCCGCAATGAGGCTCAGGGTCAGACATCAGCGCGTTATAACTAATGTAGATCACCTCCATATTCGGCTGTCGGATAAGCCACGGCTTGATAACTGTCAGATGCTGGCGGAATTGCGCTTCCATTTCGGCATCATCGATCTGGGATGTTTCATTGCGACGTATCAGCATTTTACGCTGCGAAGCCAGGATCTCCTTGATCTCACGTTCCATGAAGATGATCTTATAGGAATAGTCGGAGGGAAGATGCTCCAGCAACGCAGAGATGACCTTGACGACCTTACCGCCCGCATTGGAAAGCCACGCCACATTCCCAGCCGACATTTGCTTCACGGTCTCAAGCTCAAAATACCCGTTGGGGTTGTCCTCGTCTGCACTACGGAGCTCATCGGTGACGATGGACAGCCCGCCCTGTGCCAGGATCTTCATCATCATCGAGGTCCCCGAACGCGGCAGCCCCGAAACGACAATGATCGGTTGTTTGACTTGAGTCTTTTTCCCAAGACCTGAGAACCACTTATTCATTACAAATAACCCAACCCTTTCAAACGCTCTTCAAGATCTTTCTGTCCCTGCCCCGTTGCCTGTGAAGGTGGCTTGAGGTTCGACTGGTCGAGATGCTTTCCAATCGCCAGGAAAGGAATATCGCGGAACGAGATCGTGCCGAAATCGCGCAGGTCGCGATTGGCAAAGATCACACCGGGTACCGCGCTTGATTCGATGCAATGGTCAGCGCCCCAATGATCTGTGTTCGCTTCCATCAAAGCCGAAGGGATCTTGCCGAGCCCCGTCTCAGCAGAGGCACGGTATCCGGGCGCGTAGCCCACCACAAGGTCTGGACCGAAGCGTGTGTAGGGGCCGTTGAACGTCTCGTGCTTGAGGCGCACTTTCTGGATTGGGGCCCGGTCGCCATCCCTCCAACCTGCCAGTTTGCCCTGGATCTCATCCAGCAGAGTCTCGATCTGCTCTGCCTGGACAATGCCCTGTCCTTCACGTCCAGCAACATTTAAGTAGATGCTGTTGAGTCCCACGGAATAGGCGCGGGTCTTGCTCCAATCAACCGAATTCAGATCATCGCCACCGTTCGTCAAGCCAAGGTAACCTTGATCGAACAGCCAGCGGTTCAAATGGATCTTCTTGCGGAAATCAGCGAAACCATGATCGGAGAGGATCAAGAAACGATACTTGCCGCTCCACCCGCTGATCTTTGCGTTGACGTCACCAACAAAACGATCGAGCCTTTTATACCAATCATGGACAACATCCATTCGGTTATGGAAGAACATGTGTTGAACACGGTCGAGATCGTCGAAGATGCTGGCCAGTACACCTTCTTTGAAATCCTTCATCAGGAAGTATAAGATCTGGATACGGCGTTCGAAAATCGTCTGGCATAGATCCAGGAATTGCTCATCGGTGATGCAACCGTCTTCCAGACCGGTGGTGTCCTGAGGCCAGCCAAGCGTAAGATAGGAACCGACTTCCTTCCAGAGCTTTTTGGCAAACGCATTGGAGGAAGAATAATGCCAGGTGGAATGCAAAGGATGGATCTGCAGCGGCAACGTATAGATACGAACTTCATCTTTCAGATCGACCGCAATAAAACGTGTAATGGCGTGGATGTTGAACAACATGCCCGCTTTAAAGCGCAACTCAACAATATCGCTCCACTGCCCCAACCGGAGTTCCAGTTGCTGCTTTTCAATCGTTACCCGTACTGTCGTGGCGTCGATCACATCCACCACCAACGGGAGGCTGATCGTACGCGGACCGTCCTTCCCCGGCGTTTGTGGGCCCGGCAACTCTGCCTGGTAGTGGTTCCTGCCCAAAGAAGCCAGCTTTACCACATTGGTCTTCTTCTTTGTTTCATCTGCCGACGTGAAAAATGTGCCAACGCCCAATTGACCGCGAATATCGGGGGTGCCTAATCCCGGTAACGTGTTTACAGGAAGTTCTGGGCGTGCCGGGAACATGGCCGGCCACCACAACGCGGTAGCGGGATATCCCATCTCGGCAGCTTCTTCAAAAAAAGTCTTCGCTGTATAAGGAGGGACGAACTGTTCCCCAACTGCGCTCTTGCGCATCGGCAAAATGGATACAAAGGGAACATAGGTTGCCGGGTCACGATGGACAAAGTCAAAAATCCCGTGTCCGCCCGGGTCGGCGCCGGTCGCGATGCTCGTCCAGGAGACTTCGGTCTGTGGAGGTGAACACACTTCGAGTCGAGAATATCCACCATGCTCGATGAATTTTTCAAAATTAGGTAGCTGGTTTTTCCCCGCCAGTTCTTCGAATACGCCCGGGTCAAATGAGTCAAAGCCAAGAATGAGAGTTTTCATGCGTGAGACAAACCGGAATTTTTATTGCTGGGTATCATCCTCATCCTTGCGGCCGCGGCGACGCATGCGTGCAAACCATTGACGGATATTCCGTGAAAAGAAAAACAGCACTCCGGAAAGCACGGCAAACAGACCCGCCAATGCCTGAAACAGAATGCCACCAGTGTTTGGATCGATATACATACGTGAAACTCCTTTATTTGATGGCAGTTTTATACCCCATAAAGATTGAAAAGTCAATTAAGCAGTTATGAGCATATATGGCGACATTAAGATGAAACAGGACGAGACAATTGTCTCGTCCTGTCCTTTGAAATGCGATGGACACTTTCTATGGCACAGTGGTGAAATAGAATTTTCCTGACCAAAAGCTCGGACCATTGCCGCCTTTCGTCTGTACTACCCAGTAATAAGTCGTATTCGGCGCCAATGCGGCTATAAATGTATACTGAGACACATCTGTTAGCAATGTCACCGTCTTGACCAGGACTGGCTTCGCGCCCGCCTTCCATACCTGTAAAACATAGCCTGTATTCCTATCCACGTTCGCCCAATCTAGAGTTGGCAATTTCGAAACATCGATAGATCCGTCAACAGGGGTAAGCAGTTGCGGCGGGTCTATGATGGTGCGGAAATAACGAACTGCAGACCAATTGCTGACTTCATTGTCAGAATTGACCGCCCGAACTCGCCAGTAATACCTGGTATTGTGAGCTAGCAGATTGGGATCCACGATCTGTAACTGGTTGGTGGCAGATGTGGCAGTGATCGGCGTCTGGAAGCCTGGGTCATCATCCATTTGCAATTCATAATTCTTGAAGATCGGCGGAGTTGGCACCGTGACAACCGACCACTTGAAGAGAGGCAGGTAATTGGTGACGAGGGCGTTCGCGGCTGGCGAAATCAAGGTCGGGGTAGTGGGAGAGTTGGCGCTCTGGAATGACCAGGCATCCGACCACGCAGAAGGGCCGTTTGCCCCCTTCGCTTGAACACGCCAAAACAGCGGGAGATTCTTCGGCAAATCAGCGGTCGGAATATAGGAAGAAAGCGTTGGGTTGCCCGTATGAACGATTGACTTGAAGGCAGCATCTTTGGCGATCTGAATTGTGTAACCGCTAACCGCTCCCGTACCTCCCGGCGGGGTCCAAAAGAATTCAGGACGCAGACTCAAAGCATCATACGGCTCTGGCGGCGAGACAAGAATCGGTGCTGCCAATACCGTACGGAAACTCCGAGGTGGAGACCAGGCACCTACCTCTGGAAGTGTATCCACACCGCGCACCCGCCAGTAATAGGTACGATTGTGATCGAAATCTGCATTGGGAGTGAACTGTGTATTGCTGAGCCCAACTACATCCTCTTGAAATACAAGAGAAGTGAATCCCAAGTCTGTCGCAACTTGTATTTGGTACTTGTCAAATGTTGGGGCGGCAGGCGGGATCGTGATCACCGCCCACTTAAAGAGCGGTGTGAGGTCTGTGACCAGCATGTTATTCCCGGGCAAGCTCAGTGTTGGTGCCGCGGGCGGATAGGGACCCTGATAGGAACGCACCACTGACCATGCAGACGTGCCATTCGCGCCGACGGAACGTACACGCCAGTATAGTCTCCCCTTGGGAAGGTCCGTGGTAGGCGTGTAGTTCGACTCAACCGTATTTGCAAAGCGGGCGATAGACCCGAACGTGCTTACAGTGGAAATCTGAATCGTGTATCCCGTAGCGCCGGGAACATCCTGCCAATCAAAGGCGGGTTGTAAATTCAATACATGAGCGTCCTGACTGGGGGAGTAAAGTGTGGGAACATTACTTGTCAGGCTGAGATGGTAAAGACCTGCGATACCATAACCGTCGGTCATCGTGAGCGGTGGGATCGATGGATTGCTCCCATCCGTCGAATTCGGGAAACCCGTCCAAACCGATTCGTTCACTGTGTGGAACGTCTGCGGGCGATACATCAACGCAAACGAGGGGATATCGGTCAGGTAGATCTCTGTCAGCTGTGTATATTTCTGCTTAAGGATGGCAGGATCAGTCTCCGTTGGGATTGCATCGATCAGGGCATCGGCAGCAGGATTGATATATCCACCCCAGTTGCCATTCCAGTTGCCTGTCGTCTGGGCAAACTCTGAACTCATCAAACGATAGGCACGTCCCCACGGATCGGTCGGACCCGCACCGTCGGTCCACATCATGAAGATGTCATATCCCGTTGTCGGAAGCGGCCAATTGGTAACCGCATTTTGATAATCAAACTGCCATTCCGGGTAATTGGTTGTAATGTCAATGCCGATCGCCTGCCCGGCCGCAGCCACCAATTCTACAGCTGCCTGCCAATCGCTCCAGCCATTCGGGCAGGTCGCCACGTAACTCAACTTCTGCCCACCTAATTCACGCCAGCCATCATTATTCGTATCGACGATTCCGGCTGCATCCAGCAGTGCTTTCGCGCCTGCAATATCATCCCCCGCCCATTGCAGACTCGCAACCGCAGCCTGGTCATACAATGCCTGTTCTCCGGGGGTCGGGTTCATGAGTGAACGCGGCACCTGGGTAAATGTAGGCGATTGATCTGTCATCGCATTGGCAATGATCATGTCATAGTTGATAGCCATGGCAATCGCCTTGCGAACTGCTATGTTATCCAAACCATAAGAGTTTAAGTTGTAGTAGGCCGTGGGCATACTGACAGTAACGCCATAAGGAGCATCTGGGTAATAAGTGGAAACGGGCAAATGATCCACCAACCAGAGATTCTGCACGTTGGCAATAAACAATTGACTCACATCCACTTCACCTGCTTTGAAAGCGTTCAGTGCAGAGTCATTATCCGCATAGATTACATGTGCCAAATACCTGGGTGCCGGTAACCTGCTCCACATGCCAGCATCCTGTCCCCAGTAGGCATCGTCTCGAACCAGTGCCACCAGTGAGTCATCGGCAAAGAACTTTTTATACGGACCCGAACCGACCACATCATCACCGGGATCGGAGAGCAGTGCACCTGCATCTCCGCCTGCACGCGCTTCCAATGTTTGTGTCCAGGCTTTCTGGATTACATAATTATCGCTCAAATACCCCAACACGATCAAGGGATTGACTGCCTTGCCGCCTCCATCCAGTTTAGCCTTGACCAGCACTGTTTGAGGATTCAGGGCCATGATGGTATCGATGTAACCCTGATAGCTATTACCCGTATTCGTCTGGTACTGAATATGAGTCGCCCAGGTATAGGCAACATCGTCGGCTGTCACTGGCGTGCCATCGCTCCAGTGTGCAGACGGTTTGATCGTGAAGGTGATCTCAGTGTGTGCGGCATTCCAACTGTAATCACCATCTGCAAGCAACGGGTATTGCTTCCCATCCAGTAGGTTATAGATGTACGGAGTCTCGAACATCGTCACGCGGGCACTTCCGCCTTGGGAAATTGCCATCGCATTATTACAGTTGGATGAATATGGATTCCAACACCCTACCGAGCCCCACTGCTGCCCATTGAAATAGAGCGTCTCCGTGCGCGGAAGGAGCGGCGTACGGAAGGTCCAGACAGCAGACCAACTGCTATATTGTCCAGCGACATTGAACGCGCGGACACGCCAGTAGAATTTCGTATCCGGCTTCAGAGCATCTACAGGAGTATATTCGTGATTTGCCAGTCCAAAGATATTTTTGTCAATTGCAGGGCTTGAAAAGTCGGCATTATCATCCACCTGCACCAGATAGTAATCGAACGACGGTCCGGCAGGTACGGTCACGGTTCCCCAAACCAGCCGCGGAGTATAACCAGCTATCACTGCGTTTTGCACAGGAAGCAGAAGGACCGGGACAGAAGGTGGGCTGACCGTTGTAAAACTACGAACTACAGACCACGGGTTGGGAACGCCTGTCTTATTGATCTTCACACGCCAGAAAAAAGTGGAATTCGCCTGCAAATCGGCGACTGGCGTGTAACTGGATTGCGATACTACATATGTTCCAACGAGGGAAGTAAAGCCACTATTCTTCCCGATCTGGATTGTGTAATTGGCAACGCCGGGCATATCCAGCCAGTCAAATGTCGGCCGGTTATTACTCAAGGTGATTGCATTCACCGGAGAGATCAAAGTAGGAGAGCCGCTGGTAAGCCACAAGTTGTAGAGTCCGGCAATACTGTAGCCATCCGTCAGGTCAAGCGGCGGAACAGGAGGATTGCTTCCATCACCCGACTTCGGGAAACCCGTCCATATCGATTCATTAACCGTGTGGAATGATTGCGGACGATACATCAGGGTGAACGAAGGGACATCGGTCAGGTAGATCTCGGTCAAGTCTGTATAATGCTGCTTCAGCGTGACAGGGTTGGTCTCGCCTGGGATCGCCTGGATCAACGCATCAGCAGCTGGATTGTTATATTTGCCCCAATTGCCATTCCAGTTGTTGGACAGACCGATATATTCGGAGCTCATCAAATGACGGATGCGTCCCCACGGCTCAGTCGGGCCTGCACCATCCGTCCACATCATGAAGATGTCATACCCAGCCGGGAACGGTGTTTCTGAGTTGGTGACAACAGTCTGATACTCAGACCATTCAGGATAGCTGGTTGTGATCTCGATCCCAATCTGACTCCCAACGGCTGCCACCAGCTCCACGGCCGCCTGCCAGTCAACCCAACCATTCGGGCAAGTCGCGACATAACTGAGCTTCTGCCCGTTGTATTCGCGCCATCCATCGCTATTGGTATCGACAATCCCGGCGGCATCCAGAAGAGCATTGGCACCTGCGATGTCGTTCCCTGCCCATTGCAACGCTGCCACAGCGTCGTGGTCATACAAAGCCTGTTCATAAGGCGTCGGGTTCATGAGCGAACGCGGTGCCTGGGTGAACGTAGGCGATTGGTTCGTCATCGCATTGGCAGCGATCATGTCATAGTCGACCGCCATGGCGATCGCTTTGCGGACGGCAACTTGATCCAATCCGTATGCGTCCAGGTTGTAATATGCCGTCGGCAGGCTGGCACTAATATGGTATGGAGCATCTGGATAGTAGGTGGAAACCGGAAGATGATCGACCAGCCACAGGTCCTGCACATTGGAAATGTACTGCTGGCTTACATCTACCTGCCCCGCCTTGAATGCCGCCAGGCCAGAGTCATTGTCTGCATAGATCACGTGAGCCAGGTACTTGGGACTCGGCAGCCTGCCCCACATGCTGGCATCCTGTCCCCAGTAGTTGTCGTCCCGGACCAATATCACTTCGGTGTCATCAGCATAATATTTCATATATGGACCCGAGCTGACAACATCATCCCCAACGTCATTCTTGAAAGCATCTGTATCCCCGCCACTGCGCGCTTCCAACGTCTGTGTCCATGCTTTCTGGACAACATAGCTATTGCTCAAGTAGGAACTCACCAACAAGGGATTGATGGCATTGCCTCCCACGTCCAGCTTTGCCCGCACCAGTACCGTCTGTGGATCCAGGGCATCGATACCATCAATGTATTCCTGAAAGCCATTACCAATATCGGTCCCATAGGCGATATGCGCCAGCCAGGTATAGGCGACATCGAAGGCGGTTACTGGTGTACCATCGCTCCAATGAGCCGCAGGCTTGATCTTGAAAGTAATCTCGGTATGAGCACCATTCCAGGTATACGGGCCGTCTGCCAGTAGAGGATATTGCTGGCCGTCGATCATATTGTAGATATAAGGGGTCTCAAACATTGTGACCCGGGCGTTATCTTGTTGGGCAATCGCCATCATATTGTTGCAGCCCGAAGAATACGGATTCCAACATGTCACTGAACCCCATTGCTGCCCATTGAAGTACAACGTCTCAGTTCGCGGAAGTGCACCTGGCACCAGAGTGGATACGACAGGCTGCACAGCAGATGGCTGGGAAATGAGTGGGCTGGAGACATGAGTTAATGTCCCCGTCTCAACATCGCTTGCATGCACAGCATTGACGGGGCTTAAT
>CAZKSG010000140.1:2274-11907 GCA_964555335.1 uncultured Anaerolinea sp. | reverse complement strand
GGGACTCAGGCTCGAGGTCCGCTTCGAACCGGACCTGGGCGCTGGTCTGCCCATCGGGTAGCGACTCCAGATCCGTTAGCGAAGCGCGGATTAGTTGTCCCGCATCATCTTCCACTGCAATAGACTTTATGTTCATCGGAAGCACAATCGGCAAACGGATCGGAACATGTGCAGGGGCAGGCTGCTTGTCGCGTTCTGGCGGTGTGAGATAAAGTTCAAACTCATACAGCGCAGAGGATGTCTGCTGCAATGCCTGTGCCGCCTGACGTTCTGCATCGCGCGCAAGCTGAAGTGTATTTCCCAGGATGGAATAGGCTTTGTTCTGTCGCTCTTCATTGATAATTGGCGTGGACATGCCGAAATGCGTAGTGGTCAAACCGATCAAACGGTGAAAGAACGAGGAGTCCATGCCATCCCATAGTTGCGCGTCAAGATTCAAGTTCGCACGCTTTGCGAGTGCATCTGCACGATAAGATACAAGACGCGATTGTTCAAGCAGCGTCCATGCGCGAATACTGGCACATTTCTCTGCCCAGGAATAATTTCCATCATAGCCACCATCGGCGAGATCCTGACGAACGAGGGTTTCTCCCTTGGGCGCGTGAGCGGCAACATATTCCGAGGGAACTGTGAAATCTGCCCATGGATATTTGTTGACCACTTGGATAAATTCATCCAGTCCGCCCATGTTTGGCATCCATTTGAGGGAAGGCAGCCATGTTTCCAGATCTGCATCTTCGTTGATGTTGATGATGACATCGGATTGGATTTCGCCACGCAGTTGCTTTTGATGCAAATCGAGCATCAGAGTTTCGAGTGAAACTTGTTCGATCAGATCGCCAGCCGCGATGCATGGCAACAAGATAAGCGGCGGTTGGTCTTCACGCGAACGGAACCAAAGCGGGTTATAGCGTTGTTCATCGCTAAGTCGGGGAATGAACGTACTGATCGTATTGAACGGTACGCCCGCATAATAGAGGATCAAACCATTCACGCCACATTCTTTGAGAATCGATTCCTGTCCCACCGTAAACATCGTCTCCTGTGGACGGTAGAACGGCGCAACTTTGCCAAAGAGTTGCTTCAAACCACTGCCCCATTCATTCTCGATGGCCCAGGCTACCGAAGCACGGAATTCATCTGTCGTCGCGGCGTGATTCGCGCCGTTGTTGAAGGGACCCAATACGATCTCATCGAGTCCTGCATCCACGCGGCGGCAAATGTCCTTCAAAATATCTGGTGAATGTTTGGGAAGGATTTCCTGAAAGGTCCAATAGACTTCGGCATCCCAGTATCCACGTGCCTTCAACCCCGCTCGAGTAGCTTGATCCAGTTTCTTGATAATCTCGCGAATGACGCGGATGTCAGTGCCAAAGCCTGCTTCATCGGGTGTATCGCCGCGCCAGGAATGATAGAAATTCATGTGAAATCCAAGCGAAATATAAACTTTGAAGTTCATGGACATTCCTTTTGCTCTCGTCAGATAGCAGACGACTTTGTATAATGGCTATCATTTTACATCACAGACTTTCGACCATGAGGCATGTCCGTGGAAACAAAATCAGAGAAGCTCACATTCTGGCAAAAATTCGGCTATGGATTGGGGGATTTTTATGGCGGCGGTGCGGGCACCCTCATTAGTTTCTTCTATCTGGTCTTTCTCACCGATGTGGTCCGTATCAGCCCTGGGCTGGCAGGGACGGTCATCCTCGTCAGCAAGATCTATGACTCGATCACCGACCCGTTCGAGGGCGTGATCTCGGACCGGACTCGCACAAAGCTGGGACGGCGTCGCCCCTATCTACTTGCTGGCATCCCATTGGTGTTCCTGTCATTTTTTGCGATGTTCTATCCTGTGACGTTTGAAAACGAGAACGCACGCTTCTTTTTTGTGATGGCAACGTACCTGTTCTTTTCCACGGTCGTCAGCCTGGTTACGTTGAATTACAGCGCGCTGCAAGCCGAACTCACGCTCGATTACAACGAACGGACCTCTCTTGCCACTTTCCGTATTTTCTTCTCCACGTTTTCCTCCATTCTGTGCGCACTATTGCCTCTTGAAATTGTAAAAGCATCTCCCGATGTGCGGACAGGTTGGATCATCATGGCTGCCGTCTTTGGGTTGCTTTTTGCCCTGCCGTTCATTGCCACAGTGACGATTACGCGTGAACGCCCCGAATTTCAAAAGCAGCTCAAACCCTTCCATTGGAAGCAGGCGTTCGTGGAACCTTTTCAGGTCAAGACGTTTGTCTATATTTTGATCATGTATGTCACTGCGTTTACCGCCTTCGACGCGACACAGTCCATCGTGGTGTATTACATCAAAACTTATCTGGGACGCGGAGAAGAAGTCAGTTTCGTACTTGGAACATTGTTAATCGCGCAAGTCATCTCGCTTCCATTCTATCAATGGCTGAGCAAACGGATCTCCAAGTCACGGACGTATCTGGTAGGCGCGCTGGTGTTCGTTGTAGTGATGTTTTTTTCATTTCTATTCACACCGACAACACCTGCCTTTGCATTGTATATTTTTGCTGCCATGGTCGGTGCGGGGTCTGGCGGCGTAGTCATCATGGTCTATGCCATCTTCCCTGATATTCCTGATGTGGATGAACTTCGTTCGGGCGAACGACGCGAGGGGATCTATTCTGCCCTGACCACATTCACACGCAAATTATCCTCTGCCCTGGCTGTCTTTGCCGTTGCGCAAGTCCTTCAATTGGCCGGATACATTCCTCCTGTGGAGCAGGCCGGTAAGCTCGTGGAATCGGTCCAGACTCCCGCGTTTGTCAGCGCGTTGCGGCTATTCTTTGTGTTGATCCCCGTTGTCTTTATTTCGCTTGGAATTTTCTTCGCATCGCGTTTTCCCCTGACCGTGGACCTATATCAACGCATGGAAACGGTACTGGCAAACATGCGTAACAATACCGAAGTAAACGAAAAGGACAGGAACGAACTGATCAAGCGATTGATCTAGCTTTTATTTTTCCGCCCAATGGATGGCGATTGTGCCGAACATAAAGCGCTGGAAATCGATCTTTTTGAATCCAACAACTGCCATCCGCGCCGCCATATTTTCCGCAGTGACAAATCCTTCAGTAGTCTCGGGCAGATAACGATAAGCATCCCGTGAGCCAGTGAGCAAGCCGCCAAGTGTGGGGATCACAAAATGCATGTGGAGCCAGATAAACGGCGAAAGGATATTCTTCTTTGGACGGGTCGTATCGAGAATCACGATACGACCCCCGTTTTTTAACACGCGGTATTGTTCCTTCAAGGCTTGATTGAGGTCGATCACATTGCGCATCAGAAAACCGGAGACAACAGCATCAAATGATGCATCATGGAACGGGAGTTTCAAAGCATCGGCAGTAGAGAAATTGAGCGGACTGGTCTTTTGCCCGACGCGCATCATTTCAAGCGTGAAATCGGCCGCAACGATTTTCGCCTGCGGAAATTGGGACTGCGCATCCCGCGCCAGATCACCGGTGCCTGTGCCAAGGTCTAGAAGAGAAGCGGAGCTATCCAGCCGCGCCAGTTGAATGACGCGTTTGCGCCAGCGGATGTCCTGTCCGCCAGTCATGAGGTGGTTCATCAAATCGTATCGCCTTGCAATTTGCGTGAACATATTTTGGACGTACTTTGCGCGTCCGTTTCCGGTCAACTGGGTCATGGGTTCTCCTGGTTTGGGTCGGGCAATTATACGTTATACTGCCCGCACTCGATTCATTATGGAGCATGTATCAATGAAGCAAACAACTTCGAATTGGAATTCCTGGATGCTGGCGATCCGTCCACGCACGTTACCCGCGGCAGCTGCGGGCGTGATCACGGGAACCGCTCTCGCCTGGTATGACGGCTACTTCCGTTGGGATGCGTTCCTTGTTTGTTTGCTTGTCGCTTTGTTATTACAAATTGGCAGTAATCTTGCCAACGATGTATTTGATTACGAACGCGGCACCGATACTGCCGAACGATTGGGTCCCACACGAGTCACGCAAGCGGGGCTACTCACGCCCTCGCAAGTGAAAACAGGCATGGCTGTTGTATTCGGACTTGCCGCGACCCTTGGATTGTATCTCGCCTGGCTCGGCGGTTGGACCATCATCATCTTGGGCATCGTCGCCATCCTTTCAGCAATCGCCTACACAGGCGGACCATTTCCACTTGGCTATTATGGATTGGGCGATATCTTTGTCTTTCTCTTCTTTGGTATCGCAGCCGTTGCCGGAACATATTACATCCAAGCAAGCTTCATCTCCCCTGCCGCGTGGTGGATGACGATCCCGCCGGGGTTAATTGTTACGGCAATATTGGTGGTGAACAATTTGCGCGATCTAGAAAATGACCGCAAAGCAGGTAAACACACATTGGCGGTTAGGTTCGGAGAACGAGGTACAAAGATTCAATACATCATTTGTATGGTGGTCGCTTATTTGGTTTTGGTCCCAGTTGTGCTGTCCGGCGTCCTTCCGCCGCTTTCGTTGTTAGCGTGGGCTTCCCTGCCGGTTGCCATGCGAGCAACAGGGGTTGTGCTGACTCAAAAAGGGCGTCCTCTAAATGCAGCACTGGCAGGAACAGGACAGGCAGCACTTTTATTTAGCGTTTTGTTTTGGATCGGATTAGTTCTGAGTTAAAAGAGGGTCCGCGAATTCAAAAGACTATTATGTATTAGCGAAAATTCGTCAAAAAAAACTAGCTGACAAATTTCCACTGACACCACTTTCGCTCCAACCAATCCACACTGAAATACATGCCGAGTCCGAGGATGCTCATTGCGATCACGCCTGCATACATGGCCGGGTAATCGAGCAACGTGCTCCCCTTGTAATAAATGAAATAACCCAATCCATATTTTGTGGCGGAGAGTTCTGTAATGTAGAGAACTGCCACGGCCGTGCCAATGGATTGACGTAAAGCGGTCAATATCGCGGGCAAACTTGCAGGCAGATACACAAAGCGGAACAAGGCACGCCGTCCCGCACCGAGACTACGCAAACTTTGAATGAGTTGTGGCGCAATGCCAGATGCCTGATCTCGGACGAGAACCAGAATCTGAAAGAACAGGATCAAGAACAAGATGGCGATCTTTGCCACGTCACCAATTCCCAAAAACAAAATTACAACAGGGACAAGCACAACTTTTGGGATCGGATATAACAAATAAATGAATGGGGAAAAAATACGGTTCAACGTCTTGGACCCGCCGATGGCCAGCCCCGCAGGAGCTGCCACCAACACCGACAGCATCATCCCTGCCGTGACGCGCCACAAGCTGACTGCGAAATGGATAAGCATATCCCCTCTCAGCTCTCGGTAGAAGACCCGCAGCACAGCCAGCGGAGGCGGCAAAATGGACAGATTCACGATCGTCGCGGCAGCCTGCCAGATGATGAGGAGAACAACTGTGGCGAGAAGGACATCACGCCGCTTCATGTTGTAATTCCCGTCGCAAACGACTGCAGAGTTCCTGATATTCTTGCGTTTCGCGATAACCTTCCATCCCAACGGTTGGATTTTCAAAGACCTGCGCAACCTGATTAGGCACTATGCCAAGCAATAGAATTTTCCTTCCTAACACAACCGCTTCTTCAATCGCGTGCGTAACTACGACCAATGTCAATTGTTTTTCCACGCAAAGGGAAAGAGTCAGATTCTGAAGATCTTCGCGCGTAATGGCATCCAGAGATGAAAAAGGTTCATCCATCAACAACAGATCCGGCTCAAGAGCGAGAGTACGTGCAATGGCCGTACGCTGGCGTTGCCCACCGGAGATTTGAGAGGGATATTTATCTGCAACCTGGTTAATGCCTAATCGTTCCAACCAATACGACACATTGCTCTGCGGTTGAAAATTCACCGGCGTATGTTTTCCATCTTCGCCGTAGAAACTCCGCACTTGCAAGCCCAATTCCACGTTCTCGCGCACTGTAGACCATGGCAACAATCCATAATCCTGCAGAATCAATCCGCTGCGCGGGCGCGGACGTGCAAGATGTTCGCCATCAATTTCAATCGTTCCACTTGTAGGAAAACGCAAGCCTGCCAATAAATATAACAGTGTCGTTTTGCCGCAGCCTGATGGGCCGAGAATCGCCCACGTCTCGCCGCGTGAAATCTCGAGTGAGAAATCCACGAACAGCGGCGAGACATTATAAGAGAAGTTGATCGAGCGAAGGTGAATCATGATGGGAGGCGAGAAACTCACAGGAACGGTATCAAGTTCCGGTTTAGGGAAGAAGTGATGCGTTCACCGAATCCGCAAACGAAACGTCAACGGTCAGCATCCCTTTCTCTTTGAGCCAGTTCAATGCGTCGGTCCACTCGGCTTCGGTTGGCACACCAGCCGTTGGGAAAACGGGCGGTTGATAATTTGCCAGCAACGGTTCGGGGACAAGTTTTTGTTCACTCAAGACATTCTTATATTTGGCAGGATCAGCGTTGACCAATGCAGTCGCTTCTTCGATGGCAGTCAGGAAACCCTTGACTGCATCCGGATTCTCATCAATGACCGCTTTGCGGAAGGAGATCACACTGAAACCATATTCAGGATATTTTGAATCGTCAGCGACGATCGCACCGCCCTGCCCTACCACCAACGCTGCCAGCGGATCGGGCATCACGCCGGCTTTGAGTTCACCGGAAGCAAGCAAGGCCATGCGATCGGGGATCTTCGGGACGGCGATCGTTTTGATCTCGTTAGCACTGAAATTCGCCTTTTGCAAAAGACGCTCTGTAACGTACTCGATCACGGTACCTTGTGATACGCCGATCTCAACGCCTTTAAGTCCATCTACAGTCGTGATGCCACTTTTGCCCGATGCGATGATAAAAAAGTGACCATGTCCTTCTGTGGGGCGTAATGCATAACGCACCACCTGCATCTGCACCGACTCTCTATTGAATGCCATCACCGCCAGCGTTTCATTGATCGTGCCATCGGCTTGACTGGCAGCCAGGATCTGGTCACGTTCTGGGGCAGAAGAAACTGGCACGAATTCCACATTGATGCCATGCTTGGCGAAGAGGCCTTCCTGTTGTGCAACATACATGGGAAGTGTGTCAATGATTGGCAGGACAACGATCTTCAAGGTGGCAGGTTGTGCCTTGGGTGCACAAGCTGAAAGTATAAAGAGGGCAATCAATAAAATGGATGCAGTTTTTTGTCTCATTATCAGTGGGTCTCCTTGGTAGATGAAGTGAGACAATTATGATAAAAGCGTCCAAATTCAAGAAGTGAAGATTGTCTGTTTTTTTGTGCTAATTCTCATGGTTTTACTCTCGTTTATGCAAGCCAACATTTCACCATGGACATCACTTGATTGGCAGCTTCACGACAAAGGAACTACCTTTTCCCATCCCGGCACTCTCTGCCTCCACATGACCGTCATGTGACTCCACAATGGCTTTGACGATAGCCAGTCCCAATCCATTGCCGGGATATTCAGCCACGTTCCTTCCGCGGTGGAAGCGTTCGAACAGATGCGCCATGTCTTCGGATGGAATGCCGATTCCCGAGTCAGAGACCCGCAGTACGAGTTCATTTTCAACACGTTCAAGTTGGAGTGAGACCGTTCCCTGCACTGGCGTGAACTTAAGCGCATTCTCCAATAAATTCATCACAACCTGCTTGAGTTGCATTTCATTTCCCAGCACCTGCAGATCATTCGCAGCAACATTCATCGCGAAGGAACGATCTGCCTGTTCGGCGCGCGAGGCGAACGGCTCCCCCACATCCCTTACAAGCTGGATAACATCCACAGGCGCAAACTCAGAGTGCGACTTTGCCGCTTCAATGCGCGATAAGTCGAGCAGACTTTGCACCAACGCCTCCAGCCGCTGACCCTGTTCCTGCGCGTGCGAAAGGTAGCGGGTCCGCTCTGAAGCGTTCTTTTCCTCCTGCGCCAGTTCGATGTTGGCCTGCAACGCGGTAAGCGGCGTATGCAGTTCGTGCGCCGCATCGGCCACAAATTCACGGAGGGTCGAAACAGTCTGCTCCACCTGCTCTGCCATACCGTTGAACGAATGAGCCAGTGCCACAAATTCCTGCTGCGTTTCGTTCTGCAGGTTCACGCGCACAGCCAGATTCCCCTGCTCCATTTGGCTCGTGGCGTTCTGAAGAGCCAGCACCGGGCGCGTGACGCGCTGGCTGACGAACCAGCCTGTAAGAGCCGCGATCGCAATGGCAAAAACACTGGCGATCAACCAGGCAAGACTCACCGAACGCACCACATCAGCGCCATAGCTGGGTCCCTTCGAGAATTCAAGCGTGCCCAATCTCTGTCCATTCGAACCGATCAGCGGAACATCGACGGTCTCCAATGAACGGCGGTTCGACATGGGTTCCGCTTTTGCCACAAACCCGTAACCATACGGGGAGGCATTGACGCGAAGGAGAATATCGGCTTTCGGCCTTGTGCCTGCCTGCGTGGTTTCACCATTGATCTCGGTTTCAAAGGGGACAACATCGCTGAACGCAGGTCCATCCTCATTTCTGTAGATGAGAACGGGGCCCTGCTCCACACCAACCACTGGCTCTTTTGCAGGCACACTGAACATCACATTCCCAATGAACGGCGCTCCGCCCGAGACGGCCACTACCTGATCTGAATTGGGAACACCAGAATCTGCAAGCACATTTCCTTTCACATCCAGCAGGCGAATTTGTGACTGTGATAAGAAGGACAATCCCTGCACTTGATCTTGAAGCGCCGCCTGCGGGAGATTCGATTGCAGCACCTGCTCGATCACCGGTTTCAACGCGACCGCGTTCCCCTCCAGATAGTTGCGTTCCTCCTCTGCATAATAACTGCGCAGCACGAGCAGCATCATAGAGCCCAACGCCAGGGCGGCAAGCAGGGCAATCAATGCATAGCTAAACGGCAATCGCCAGCGGATGGATTTTCGATTCATAGGGTTCACCATTTTGAGTCCCACAGTTCACAAGGTGAACCGTGGGACAAAATTTTCATGTGCGCTACGGAGCATTGATCAATACGATCTCTGCGATAATTCTATCTCCACTTTTGCGTCCCCACACATTGACATAGGAATTCGGGCTGAGATCATTTAACGTGACCTGTTTCACTGTTTGTTGGATGATCGTGCTCTGCGTGGTATCGGGGTCTATGCGTTTAGTTGTATCCAGATAAATGATTGTTTCGTTCGTAAGGACCACTTCCACCTCGGGGCCAAATTCCATGTTGGGTGAGGCAGAGGTGCTGCCATCTTCATTCTGATGGACAACGACCCCCTGCCCGCCGGTCTTGAGCGATGTGGTCTGCACAGTAATGATGTTATCGGCTCTCTCTGCAAAAAGCCCTACGGTATCTGGAGGCGAATCAGGCAGTTCCTTTGCTGGGATCAGGCTGATCTCCATTGCGCCTCCTCCGCCACCGATTCCGAACAGGCCAAGCGGTCTTACATTGTTATTCAGCATTCTGCCAGCGATGAAGGCTGTTACACCTACGAGTAGGATCAACCCGATCATAAGAAAGAACAACTTTCTGTTTTGCATAGCATGCTCAATTAAGGGCGTTTGAACATGACCGGATTACTGATCAAGATGACATCGGCAATAATACGGTCGCCACTTTTGCGTCCCCACACGTTGACAAAGGATTGAGATGTCAG
>CAZKSG010000140.1:0-2174 GCA_964555335.1 uncultured Anaerolinea sp. | reverse complement strand
CTGCCGTTCAAGAGTCGTCCACCTAAAAAGGCCGCTGCCCCGACGATCAAGACGACAATCCCCAGGATTACGATCATCTTTTTGTTTTGCATGATTTGCTCCTTGTTTTCTATGTAGGGGCGGGATTACTACACCCTTACGGTTTTATTCGTAACGTAACGCTTCGATGGGATCGAGCCGCGCGGCGCGGATAGCCGGATAGAGACCAAAAACAACGCCGATCAATACAGCGACGCCAAAAGCGAGCGGGACACTTCCCGGCAACAGCAACGCTACGCCTTGATTCAACGCAGCCGCTAACGGGATGGCTAAAATGCCCAAAATGATTCCCGCAATACCGCCGCTGGCACTAATGAGAATCGATTCCAATAGGAACTGGCTGACGATATCTTTTTGTTTCGCGCCCACCGCCAGGCGCACGCCGATCTCACGAGTCCGTTCGGTGATGCTGACCATCATCACGTTCATGATGCCGATGCCACCCACCACCAGCGAAACGGTTGCCATCGCCGCCAGTAATAGTGAGAAGGTACGTGCGGCTTCCTGCTGCTGACCCAGAATATCGTTGCGCGTGGTCAGGTCGAAGTCATCGAGGTAATTACCGTCCGCATCCTTCTCGATGGCATGGCGTTCGCGCAGGAATTCCGTGATCTGCTGTTTGGCTTCATCCACGCGATCGGCGTCCACAGCGTAGGCGGTCATATACACGGACGGCTCTTCGTCATACATTTGCTGCACTACCATGCTGATCGGCATTAACAACGCCTCATTGGGATCGCGTTGATACCGCTCCTGCACATCGGTGCTTTCCAATTCAGCGCCCACACCGATCACTTCACAACGCGTGCGGTCCACCCAGATCGTCTCACCAATCGGGTTATCGCCTGAGAACAGATCGAGCGCGGTCTGATAGCCCAACACACAGACCGGTGCGCCCGCGTACACTTCGTCAGAGGAGAAAAAGCGTCCATCACTGATCAAATCTTCGGCTGTGATCGAGCCGCCTTTCCATCCCACCGGCTGCACCTCGCCGCTGGCGATCAATCCGTCCAGGGCATCTGCCGTTGTTCCCTGCGCGGTGATCTCCACGGTGTTCTTGCCAAAGCGCGCCTTGACCGACTTCGACACGGTCATCTCCACACGATCGATCAAGGAAAGCTCGGAAGCCATGTCGAGCCCTTCGGTAAAGGTAAGCTTCTCGCCGGTGGGCTGGAACTCGCCATCTTGCATCGCGAACTTTTGCCCGATCTGGATCTGGTTGGCGCCGAGCGACGCAAAGGTTGCGTCCACTGCCGCACGCGCACCGTTACCCAACGCAAGCATCGCGATCACCGATGCCACGCCGATCACCACGCCGAGCATCGTTAATGCCGCGCGTAATTTGTTTGCTGAAACACTGCGCAGTGCTGTTCGTAAAAGATCAAGCAGTGACATGCGGCAGTTCGCTTTCGTTCAACACCCCATCGCGCATGTGATAGACACGGCTCGCGTTGCAGGCAACATTCGTATCGTGCGTGACCATGATGATCGTACGGCCCTCTTCGTTCAACTCTTTCAACAGATGCATGATCTCAACGCCCGTGCGACTGTCGAGATTTCCAGTGGGTTCATCGGCAAGGATGACGGCCGGCTGCGTGATCAACGCCCGCGCGATGGCCACACGCTGACGTTCCCCGCCCGACATTTCCATGGGGTTATGCTCAACGCGATGCTCCAATTGGACACGGGACAACGCTTCTCGCGCCTGATCAAATTGTGCCTGTGCCGGGAATTCTCCCTGGCGATATGCCAACGGCAGAGCCACATTCTCCCAAGCGGAATATCGCGACAAGAGATTGAAGTTTTGGAAGATGAAGCCGATACGCCTGCCACGCAGGTCGGCGAGTTCATCGCGCCGCAACGAGGAAATAGATTTGCCCTCGAGGAAATACTCACCAGAAGAGGCTCGGTCCAACAAACCAAGTAGGTTCAACAGCGTGGATTTGCCACTACCGGAAGCGCCCATCAATGCAATGAACTCGCCCGGCTGAACAGTCAAATCTGCTTCGCGCAGCGCAGTGACCGTGCTCTTGCCCATCGAATAGGCGCGCGTTAACTTCTCTGCGCGAATGACCGGCTCGTTCATCGCGTGACCACCTGGTCGCCTTCCATCAATCCAGAGACGATCTCCACAT
>CAZKSG010000139.1:0-12295 GCA_964555335.1 uncultured Anaerolinea sp. | reverse complement strand
CACCCGTATCAGAGTGACGGCGTCTTCATCCAGATTCCCGCTAAGAAACTCCGGACGGATATACGGCTGAAGTTTACGGAAGGCTGCCTCATCACGTGCCAATACTTCGATCTCGACATTCCTGAAACAGGATTCGAATGTCGCACGATAGTTCCAGATGCGATACCGGTTATGGTTGCTGGAGGGGTTCAGCCACGTGCGCCACGTCCGCTCGGAGAAGCGCAGCATTTCGAAGGGATACTTGAAAAAGTGATCACGCAGGTCCACATAATGGATGTGCAATCCACCCGGCTTGGTGAGACGCGACAACGACTGCGTAATGCCTTCCACATCATCCACATGTTCATATACAGAATTGCTGATCACCAGGTCAAACGGTTGAAGGTCGCGGCAAACGGCATCGTCGCGGATATCTGCCTGGAGCAGGGTCATCCATTCCTTGCGCGGGCGCAGTTTGTCGTTTTCGAGAACGAAATACTTTTCTTCATGGGCAAATGTGCGACGGTTGTGCTCTTCATCGGGCGGAGCGAATTTATCGCACAGCACAACATGACCCGCGCCTTCCTTCAACAGACCCAATCCGATATCGAAGCGGCCTCCATAACCGAACACCATCACGCGCATCCCCCGCAGGGACAACCCACGCTGTGCAAGAACATCGGTATAACGCCGAACCGCGGCTAGCGGATCGTTCGTCTCGAGTCCTGCCTTGATGATCATGTTGCGCAGCAGCAAAAATCGAACCACCTTTTCAGGCAGGAAATGACGGGCCACACGGGGGAGGAGATAACGCAGATTCAACAAGACCTCTTTGTCGCTTTTTGGGATCGTGAACTTATTTTGGGAGGACACTTGTGCAGTCAGCCACATCCATTCGGGGGACCAAAAGCTCAACATCCACCTTCTTCAATGTATCCAGAGGCTGATAATAGCACAACAAGGGATTGGAAACCCATTTTACCCAGGCATTGTTCTCCTCACCGAAATTACCCTCCTCCTGGTCGAGCCGCCGGTTGAGAGGGCTGGTGACGATCAAAGCAAAACGGTGGGAGGCAAGGTCCTGATAAAAACCGTCGAAGTACACAGCATTATCCGCCATCGCCATATCGATAAGCAGTTTCTTGTCGTACTCGGGGACAAGCGACACGTCTTTTATATAACCAAAAGTCAGCAACTGACGCTGATCCATGAACAGAACTTCACCTGATGAAGCATACGATCCAACCGCAGTCTGAACCTTTTTCAACGCCTTTTGCGTATCTGCATCGGATGGCAGCGTGTCTGGTAAGGGGTTGGGCAGTGGGTCCATGGGTGTGATGTCAGCCAGCGTGGCTACGAGCTTGGGATCTTTTGTGATGAAGATTGGTCGCATTTCTGTGAGCGGACGCAGGGCAGGCAATGCGAACAACAAGATAACGATGGCAGCGACCCAGGCAGGTATGCTGTCCACATCCCGAATCCAGTCATCGCCGCCATTGCGCCAGATGATCGCCGCAGCGAACAATAACCCGATGATGAACATATCCAGGTTGTGCAGATCTCCGCCGCCACCGATCTTCACGCTGACGATCAGCCCCACCGCCAGGAAGGCCAATAACGGCAATATAAGCGATACCTTCTGCCATTCACTCAGCTTCCAGAACTTCGTTTTTACAAGGTAGAGGAGGATAACGATCAAAGGAGCGGCAGCCAGGGTCAACCCAAGCAAAATCCCCGGCCCATAGGTTGAATTGGGAAACAGACGACTCCAGATCAATGGCTGGGATGAAAGACTGTTCTGTACCGATGAGAACGTAATGCCGGCACCAGTGGTCTGATCAAGGTTCTTTACCCAGTGGATAAAAGAGGGCACAAAGAATGGCGCGATATATCCGCCCAAAACACCGGCAATACCCACAGCGATCGCCCGGCGCCAGACATTTTTGTTCAACTCGTATGCGCTGGCAAATTCCAACATCACCGACCACATGGCAGGCGCGAACAACCACGTGAAACGACTGGCTTGCGCCGCATACCCTGCAGCAAAGATCATCAATGCCGCCAGCCATATGGGACGGTTCCATGCCAATGCCACGACAATGGCACAAATCAACAGCGGCGCGTGGATCGGTCCCTGCCGTACGAAGGTAAACGCCCAGATGCCTGCCAGAACCCAGGCGGGATAATTCGTCTTCGTCCGCCGGAACACGACCCAGCCGAGAATCAGATATGGGACAATATCCACGAGCGATAGCCACAAACGCACCTGGTCAATGGTCACGCCGGGGATCAGGAACGGGATTCCGCCCACAAATTGCCGACTCGTATCCAGGAAGACCGGGATGCGTTGATCTACAGGATAGTTGTAGATCTCGCGCCTGAAAAGGATCGAGTAATCCCAGAGCCGATTGCCTTCCGACCAACCCAGTGAGAATGGGTAACTTGTCACCCGTGCAAACGGCGCAACCAGAGACAGTACCCCGGCTGTTAGAAGTACGGATACCGATAGTGAAGTCCAATCCACAAAGCGATCAGTCTTTTGAGTGAGCAGCCAGCCTACAAAAAGGGAAACCATCACAGCAAGCAGGGTCCGCAAGAACGGCCCATGCAGAACCACTCCCCAGAATGTATATTGAAAAATAAAAGAGGGGAACAGAAGAAAGACGGCTGCTACAAACCAGCGCACAAACCCCATTTGGTTGCGAAGGTTCGCAAGGAAGCGGAACGTACGGTCAAGCGTATGCGGCTGCCAGAGAAGACAGGCAACAACAAGTATTGATGCGACAGAAAATAGAAGAAAGAACAGGAAAACCACGAACCACGATGGCGCAAATTGTCCTATCCATACACCAGTCCCCCAACCGATCTGGTAGACCTCCACGCCGGCCCCCACGAACAACGCCATGGCCGCGCATACAATGAACACGCGAACAACATGGCGCAGGGGTGTCTCACGACCCAAGTTCATGATTCTCTTATTGATAGTGCAGTAAAGTACATACAGCAGAACGAACCACCGTGTATAGTGTTCACCCGTATCAAGCAGATGTGCCTGCTGCCAGTCCCTTTATGTACTCACCATAGGAATTTCCAGACAGTTCATCTGCCAATATCAGCAACTGTTCTTTGGTAATATACCCTTTGCGATAGGCGATCTCTTCAGGACAGGAGATCATCAATCCCTGCCGTTCCTGAATGGTCTGAATGAACGATGCTGCCTGAAGCAGTGACTCGTGCGTACCAGCGTCCAGCCAGGCAATACCGCGACCGAAAAGCCTGGCCTTGAGCTGTCCTTTTTCAAGATAGATCTTGTTCAAGTCGGTGATCTCGATCTCGCCACGCGGAGATGGCTTGAGAGATTCAGCAAGCTTCACCACCTGATTATCATAAAAGTAAATCCCGGGAACTGCATAGCTTGACTTGGGATATTGGGGCTTTTCTTCAATACTGAGCACATTGTAATTTTCGTCGAACTCCACAATACCGTAACGCTGGGGGTCATTGACCTTGTACCCAAAAATGACCGCGCCTTGTTGCAAAGCGGCACACTCCCGTAACAGGGACATCATTCCCTCCCCGTACAGAATGTTATCGCCCAGCATCAAACAAACGGAACTATCGCCGATAAAATCACGTCCCACCAGAAAGGCATCAGCCAGTCCGCGCGGTTCAGGCTGTTCAGCATATTCAAACTTCAACCCCCATTGCGAACCGCTCTTCAATAATTGTCTGAATCCCGGCAGAGCATCTGGAGTACTGATGATCAAGATCTCTCGAATACCCGCCAGCATCAACATGGAAAGCGGATAATAGATCATCGGTTTGTCAAAGACCGGCAATATCTGCTTGCTGAGGGCCAACGTCAGCGGATACAGACGCGTGCCCTTGCCTCCGGCTAGAATAATTCCCTTCATTTGGACTCCTTCCCCGCGCGCCATGCATAATTCTTTTCGATCCATTCGCCATAGGAACCGCCGCTCGCCTGGTCGACCCATTTGGGATTGGACAGATACCATTCGACCGTGCGACGAAGACCCGCTTCGAACTCCACCTCAGGCTGCCAGCCCAACTCGTGCTGAATCTTGGTTGAATCGATCGCGTATCGACGGTCGTGTCCCGGCCGGTCAGTGACAAAACGGATCAGGTCACGGTAACTCTTCAGGTCCCGATCACGCAACTCGGGAATCTCAGCCGGTGGAGCAACATCATCCAGAATGTCACAGATCTTGTGCACAAGATTCAGGTTCTTCTGTTCGTTGCTGCCGCCAACTGCATAGACCTCTCCCGGTGTACCTTTTTCATACGCCAGTTTGACCGCTTTGCAATGATCCTCCACATAGATCCAATCGCGCACGTTCGCTCCATCACCGTAGACTGGCAGTGGCTTGCCAGAAAGAGCGTTCATAATCATCAAAGGGATTAATTTCTCGGGGAATTGGTACGGACCATAATTGTTCGAACAGTTGGTGATGACCGTCGGCAACCCATAAGTATGATAGTATGCCCGCACGAAATGATCACTCGACGCCTTGGACGCTGAATACGGAGAGTTCGGTGCGTACGGCGTCTCCTCCGTAAAGTATCCATCGGATCCCAGTGAACCGAACACCTCATCTGTGGAAACGTGCAGGAAACGGAAGGACTTCTTCTCAGCCTCCGGTAACTCGCTCCAATATAACCGCGCAGCTTCGAGCATGGTAAATGTACCGACCACGTTCGTCATCACAAAATCTGCCGCGCTGACAATGGATCGGTCCACGTGCGATTCAGCAGCAAGATGCATCACGCCGACAGGGCGATATTTTGTGAACACAGAAGCGACCAGATCGCGATCTGTAATGCTGCCCTTAATGAACTCATAATCGGGATTTGTGTCCAGATCCTGCAACGACAATGGGTTGGCAGCATAGGTCATAACATCGAGATTCACGACACGGTATCGTCCATCCTTCAACAACAACCTGACCATATTCGTACCAATAAACCCACTTCCACCTGTCACAATGATTGTTTCTTTGTTTGTCATATTTTTCTTCCCATTTGATAATAATGTGTTCGATTTTACTTCAAGTATTCCTCACATCCAACAGGGTTTTCCCTGGGGATGAGTAGTTCCACATCTGTGGTCCTGGACAAGTAGATCGGTTCATAAAAGCATAGCGTTGGGTTTGACACCCAGGTGACCCAGGCATCATTTTCCTCCGAGAATTGTCCTCCCATTTCGCCCTGGAGCTTGCTGCGAAGCGGCTCGGTTACGATCAGGGTGAAGCGTTTATTGGCAAGGTCCTGGTAATAGGGTTTGAAATAATTGCCATTGCTGGCCATGGCCTGATCCATCATATATTTCTTCTCGTATTCAGGGATCAGGGGAATGGCATCCACATATCCAAATGTCAGCAGCTGGCGCTGGTCCATGAACAACACATCACCCTGCTGAACGGCACGGCTCACTTCCTTACGAATGGCAGTCAACGATTTTTTAATTTCAGATTGTTTCGGTAATGTCAGGACGGTACCGTTGTATACGTACGTGCTCAATGGCGTAAACCGGTAGACAGGAACGAGAATCAGCAGCAGGACCATCACAACTGTCCACGCTGGCCAGGGTCGAGACGTCTGGACTTTCATCATAGCAAGCGAAGCAACAACCATTAATGTCACAAGATACATATCGAGGTTGTGTAAATCTCCGCCGCCGCCAATCTTGGTGCTGATAACAAGCCCGACACCGAAGAAACCCGAAAGGGCTCCAAAAACAGCAAGCTTTTGTGTGATATCCAGATCCCAACGCCGGGAAGCAATCCACCAAATCAACAGGACGACCAGCGGCCCCGTTGTATACAATGTCATGAACAGGACACCGGGGCCGAGTGTGTTATTCGGCAGGAGCCGGTACCACAGCAGTGGTTGTTGAGATGTCAAATCTCCTTTTTGGAAAAAGGACAAATAACGCCCCAGACTTTGCACGATGCCTGGCAATACAGCAAAGATAACCAGCAGGATGGTGGGCAGGATGCGCTTCAACCATTTCCCCTGCCGGTATGGGTAGTACAGAATCAGGTCAATCAACGCGCCCATGGCTGCGGGGGCAAAGACCCAGGTCCAGCGGGTGAGGCTGGCGTAGTAGCTGGCAATGACAAGAAAAACACCGCGCTTTACCACTGATTCATCGAAGGCGAATAGGACCACTAAAATGGAAACCAGCATAAAAGGAGGATGAAGCGGAGCGATCACAAGGAAGAATAATGTGATCCACAACAACATACCATATCGCAGGGCGGCAGGTGTCAACTTCCTGGTGATCAAATAGCTGAAGAACAGGGTCGGTACGGTCTGCAGAACAATATTCCAGAGACGATGCGCCGAGATGGACAACCCGTCCCACAGGAAAAGCGCTCCCCATAATCCATAGCGCCCCGGAGAGCTGTACGGACGAAAGATGGAACCGGTATAGTTATAAAGTTTCTGACCAAATACCAGCGAGTAATCGTAAAATCGGTTGCCTTCCGACCATGAGAGAGAAAATGGGTAGTCGATGACGAGAAGCAATGAACTGGTGATTGCGGAAACAAGGATGAGCGCCCCAAAATTTACCCCCAACATATCCCACGAAACGAGCCGATCGGATTCTGAACAAGTCAGATACGCGGTGAACCAGAGAATAACCAGCAGTACAGCAAAATAAATATTTACATAGACAATAAATATCTCGGCTCCAAACAGGTAACGATAGAAAAGTGGCATCAGCCAGAAGAACGCTGCAATCCATAACCTTAATCTCCCCATCCGCGCTCGTAGGCTCAGGAGTTCGCTCTTCAGCCAATCACCGAAAGGAAAGTATAGAACAAAAGCAAGGACCAGCACAAAAACAAGTCCACCTACCGTGACACCACGATATGCGATGGCAATCGACGTAAGGGATCGCACCTCATGGACGATGTGTGGATAGAGAAACACTACAAAAGCCAGCGATAACTCACTCCAGCCAAACACCTGCTCGCGCTGAGGAGCCAACAACAATAAAGCGATTTGTGCAAATCCAGCGGCAAAAATCAACTGGCCCCAGGGTCCAGGGATCATATTCTGCCATGGAGAATAGAGGTACACCCATGCAATAATGAGTGTCAGGACCACAATCATCATCCCGCGCAACCAAGCTGTTTTTTCAATGCTGCGCGCAAAGCGGTTAAGTGTTGCAACAACCACTGCGCCTAACAACAAACATGTCACTCCCGCAAGCAATAGCAGTATGTAGAGCCCAATTGCGATCAAACCTGCGGGCGAGACCAACTTTTCCCATCCCGGTTTTGATGCGATGAAAACAGTGATCTCAAAATAGGTAAATACAAAGCCGAATATCAGCCCAACAGGTATGAGATATTGAGATGTTCTTTTTGTATTTATCATACTGTCCATCAAACATCAAAATTTCTGTACGCGATAGAACACATTTGCATCTCTATACTATAAACAATATCATCCGTTGACAAATCACGACTATAACGCATTCGATGATAACAAAGTTCGCAATTTGTCTGCCAGCAATTGGGCATATCGTTTCGAATGGTAGTGGTGATTGCAGGGATCTGGATGCAACAACTCCCGCTTGACCAATCCGTTCCCACCTAGGCTATCCTGGTCGAGACCCAGGAAATGCACACCGATGCCATTGCAGAAGTCACACATGCGTTGATTAAAAGTAAGTGTCAATTGAGTCCGTTCATATTGGGAGGCTTTCACCTCCCTCCGCAAATTTGCGATCTCACCACATGAGTGTTCATCTGGGATGGTAGGTAACGGAGCGCTGATCACAATCACATCACCCAATGTTTTTACTTTGGCGATAAAACGGCTATACCGTTCAACGGCCTGCGCCAGCATTTGCTCGACTGGAACATCGTATCGTTGGGCACGATGCCAGATCACGAACCCGGTATCGACCTCCCCTAGAAGAAGGATATATCGTTTCGAGCGCCGTCTCATAAGGGCTTCGTCGAATATCTTGTAGGCTTGTGTTGCGGAATTTGGATTCTCCAGTCCCGAGGCTGTAGCGCCGTTCACAGACACCACCTGGAAAACAAGATGAGGAAACTTCACATCAAACCACCAGTGATAGAAGGTGGCAGCATGTGAGTCGCCCAGGACAAATACGTTCTCGCGCACGAACCAACTCCGTATTTTCCGCACCAACGACATCAGAACAGACCGTAGTTTGATATTTCGAAACATTTTTCCCGTGTTATTGAGATACCCATGAACAATCAGATCAACCGACTCATACCATGGCTTTACATGCGATTCAAAAAAGAAGCAACGATGGATCACACATCCTTTTCAGAACCTTGAGATCTTGACAGAAGCGTCCCAACAGGAAGATACAGCAGAACGGCAGCGCTCATTAGATAGGCAAGCAACCGAAGCCCAATCAGCGCCGGGACGATTTCCTGTTGAGAAATTCCAAAAGAAGTATATAAGTACATGGATGTTACTTCTGTAACGCCAAGCCCGCCAAACACCTGGATCGGTACAATCGATAATAACTGGATGAGAGCGGTAACAAAAAGAATGGGACCAAACCCGATCGGGATACTGAACAGGCGCATGCCACTATACACAAGCGCCACCGTCAGGGACATATAGATCAGCGAGGGACCTGCACTTCTCCACAGCAGAAGAAAGATGTTGCGAGGATCCTGGTCCGCCAGAGACTGCAGCGATTCCAAGCTTCGTCCAACAAGCCGGATGCGATCCAGGTGAAGTCGAGAAGCCAGTGCGCGCAAGGTAGAAACGAATCGCTGGCGCAGGATAATGGCGATTAAAAAAGCGGCCAACGCCAGGAAGATCCCACATACCAAGACGGTGACCAACCAGTGAAGTTGAGCGATCTGCGCCCAGACCAAAACAGCAGCAACCAGCAGACAAATCCACATCATCAGCAGGTCTGTCACCTTTGTGACAATAAATGTAATCCCTGCCCGACTTAATTTGACTCCTTCTTCAGCATGTAACATCGTTAGATAAGACGCAATTCCTGCACTATTGGTAACAAAATTGGACAACGTATTTTGCATGATCACGATATTCAACATACGTACATATGGGATCTTCTTCCCAAGCAACGCCCAATACTGAATTGATTTGAAGACGATCATCAGGCAAAAGAACACAAAGCGCAGGATCAACCACGACCACAGGATACGTCCGCTTAAAAGTTTCATTTGCTGGAGGTCGGTCTTCGAAAGAATAAAGCCAACCAAAACTACAGCAAACAGGATTTTTATTAGATTCCAGACCTGAGCTGAAATCTTGGGAGATCTTTTCGTATCGTCTTGCACGGTCATAGCCTGCGTTACCTGTCCGCTTTCCATGCACGTAGATCACGTCCGATTAACTCTTCCAATTGTTCAATATCCGAGCGGAAATAATCCTTCAGCATTCGCACCGTGGCTTTGTCTGGCGATTGCCTTGTAGACACCGGACGCATGTTCCTGGTCCGTAACATTTCAAAGACCCTTGCCATGCCCGTTCTATTCAACAAATTCAGCAATGACTCCATCGAATACTTTCGAGCCAGATATTTTCCCGTCGCATATGCCCTGTTCAGCAATGGATATCTGGGGACTCCTGTAACATTGACGTTCTCATCAATAGCATCAGGTATATATTCCTCCAACCGAAGAAAACGCTCTGTGCGGAGCAGGAATTCTTTCGAATCCTTTTTAAGGTCATCAAAAATCATGACCAGGATATTTTCATGCGGAAAGGTGGAATAGTAACGCTTCAACTGTTCGGCATACAGACCTCTCGATAAGATTTCTTTGTCTTTCTTCACGACTTCTTCAAACGTATGTTTGCTGTCATACTCCCCCAACTGAATGTAATAAAGATATTGAGAGAACGCCCTTTCCACCGGGTCACGCAATATGGCTATTAATTGGATATCGGGGTTAAACGAAAAGATCTTCGATGCGGCCTGTTCATCCCATATATACGCAGGGCATATTTCCCCTTTGACGGTTTCCGGGCGAGCCTTGCTGTAGAAGGACAAATACCATGAGGCTGGCTTGTCAAAGCGATAATTCATTACATTCGGGCGATGCCAGTAATAACGGTTAAAGTAATACAGTTCCTTCTCTTCCGGCATATATACGTTTGGGTGCCGGTTCAGCATTTCGAAAAGCCAGGTCGTGCCGCTCTTTTCGGCCCCGATACCGAGGAAATGTATGTCTGCCGGTTCATATCGGTTCATGGGATTCTCAATTTAAAATGCTCATATACAACGAGTCGATCTGTTCCAAATACCGCGCAAAAAGGAAACGTGATGCATTCCTCGGACCGGCAAACGCCAGGGCGGCAAACAGATCCTTGTCATTCAAGACAAGTCTCTCCAGTGCAGCAGCCAATGCGCCGACATTGCCGGCTGGGAAAAGAAGAGCATTGGCTACATCCACTGTTTCACGAATTCCAGGAATATCTGAGGCAATAACCGGCTTTCCGCATATCTGGGCTTCCAACTGGACCATACCCAACGGTTCCATATGGGAGGGAATGACAAAAACATCAATGCCGTTATAGAACCCATTCATGTCAGACACATACCCCAGCATGGTGACCCGTGAAGAAAGGTCATTCTTCAAGATATAGTCATGTATGCGATTTGCATCGCTACCCTGCCCGGCGATCATCAACTTGGTGCTGTCAGTGGCAGGGATCCGTGAAAACGCCTGCACAAGTTCATAACATCCCTTTTGTGGAACCAGCCTCCCGGCAAAGCCAATGACCATATCGTTTTCATGTATCTTCTGTTGGCGTCTGAATTCATTGCGCAAGCCAAGATCTTCATGAAATCGACTTTCATCCACAAAATTAAGAACAACGCGAACGTCTCCTGAAACGCCAGCTTGTAGCGATGCATCCTTCACCTGTTGAGAACAGGCCACGAGAACACCATAGCGCGCAACTTTCTTAAGCAAGTACTTGTAAAGGAACGAACCAAACAAAATCGAGCCATGCTCGTGAAACACAAATTTCGGCCCAGGCTTTGCCCCGAAATAAAGTGCCAGAATTAATCCAATCAAAAAACTCAGACGTAAATGACAGTGAATAACATCGAACTTTTCTCTCTCAATCAATCTGATCAAGGCAGGAATTGCGAAAAAAACAGCAACTATATTCCTTCCGCCAAAATATAACTTTTCGGCGGGAATTTCTGCGATATCAGTGGATGATCCACCGCGGAGCGAATATATTTTTGTGAACGGTTGACGGTCGGCTAGAGTCACCACAATCCGCTGGGCGCCGCCAAACCGCATATGATCGATAATATGTAAAACTCGAATGGGCATTCTTATTTCTTGTTCTTACATAGAAGAACAATTCAAGCTTATGACTTCCTCAACAGAACAAATTGTCCATTTTTGATGACAGACAATTGCAATCGCTCCGTATTGGCCAACTCATCAACGGCCTTCTTGACGCCGCCTTCCCACCAATTGCCGTCAACATAGTCATCCCCGGTAATGTAACCTCCAACACGTGTCTTCTGCAGGGATAATTCGATATCCTTCTTCACGTATTCATATAAGTGATTGCCATCGATGTACACCCAGTCGAAATACCCATCAGGGAACTGGCTGAGGACGTCCGTCGAAAATGCCCTGTGGATCTTCACAACACCCGCCTGGATCTCCTTCTCAAACCGTTTGCAAACGTTCGAATAACGTTCATCCATCTCAGCCTGTCCATTTTTTGCCAGGCCGCCATAGAGTGCATTCTTGTACTCGGAGGACGTTTCATGTTTCCACGGATCGATCAAATGAAGTTCCCGAGGAGACACGATCTCCAGAAGTTTGCTTGAAAAATCTCCCGTGTGAACTCCAATCTCAACACCGCGCGACCCTTTGGGCAACATATCCAGCAAGAACCGACGGTGGTCGGGGAGTTTTGAAATCCGACCCAATTTCTGGGTCAGCCCTGTGGCGTTTAGAATCTTCTTAACCATGTTTCTTAACATCATAATCTCCTGGCTACACAGTTGAAACGCTGTGTTCGTAATGATTTTGTGAAATGTACTGCTCTCTACGCAGGTAATCCTGAAGATTTGCAAACAAACTCATTGCACCCGGTCGGCACTGTCGCCGGACGGACAAGTAACATTTCAAACCCAAGTCTCTTCAGGATCCCGGTCATTTCAGGAACACTGGCATACTCATAGGGGTACCCCCCAACCCAATCGATGATATTGTGCATGAAATCCATGCCCCGTTTCATCTTCAATGGATTTTTGAACGTCACGAGCCATTTCGCTACAAAGATG
>CAZKSG010000138.1:0-12314 GCA_964555335.1 uncultured Anaerolinea sp. | reverse complement strand
CTCGCCACGCGAAGACAGGAAGCGCACGGTACCGGCCGTCACTTCGAAGGAGGCGCCAGCGGAACCATCCTGCTTGGTCCAGATGCGCGGCCCACCGGTGGACTTATCGGGGGTGAGTCTGCCTTCGATCAAAACTTTGGAGCCTTTGCGTACATACTGGTTGCATACCTCTGCCTGTTTGCCCCAGGTGGTGACACGGAACCAGATTGTTTCCTTGACTTGTTCACCATTCCCTGTCGCATATTGACGGTTGGTTGCAACAGAGAAGGATGTGACCGCCTGCCCTGAAGGGGTATAGCGCATTTCAGGATCCTTGCCTACATTGCCGACGATGATGATAGTGTGATACATGGGGATTTCTCCTTTGGATTTTAGGTACCCACCTTTCGCGGTGGGGTGAAAGATTTAAGATGAGTTGTATTTTACCCGTAGTTTGTGTATTTGTTAACCAAACATGTTATTTTTCAACTGTCCCTGCTTATGTCGTATACTGTTATCAGCAGAAAGGGAATTTCTCAATGAACATCTCTTATCGAAAAGGGACCCCTGAAGACTCGTTCGCTGTCTTTCAGGTATTCGCTCAATCCATCATTGATTTGGGCGAACGTACCAACGTTATGGCGATCACTGGCGGTAACAATCCGGAAGTGATGAATTCCCTGTGGAAAAGACGCAAACTGTTGTTCGATTTTTTAGCGCAGGATTGTGCTCATTTCTGGGTGGCGGAAAAGGAAGGTGAGATCATCGCCTATGCCCGCTCCATCGAGCATGGAGGGCTACTTGAGTTGACAGAGTTCTTTGTGAAACCGGATCAGCAGTCGGCTGGGGTGGGACGCGAGTTGTTACCCCGTGCCTTTCCCAAGGCAGGCGAACGCTATCGCACGATCGCCGCCACAATGGATGAGCGCGCTCTTTATCGCTACATGAATGCGGGTGTGTATGCACGTTTCCCGATCAAATATTTTTCGCGCAAGGCGGAAAAAGTGACAATCACAACCGACCTCTTGATCGAACCGATGCAGCAGGATATCCATCTGGAGCGGATCCATCAGATCGACCGGCAGATTCTGGGTCATGTGCGGGAACCGATCCACAGATGGATGCTTGGCAATCGTCCGGGATTTGTGTATAAACGTGATGGAGAAATCGTAGGGTATGGATATCTGGGCGAAAACACAGGTCCCTTTGCCTTGTTGGACGAAAATGATTTTCCCGCGGTGCTCGCCCATGCGGAAAGCCAGACGGCCGAACGTGGGGAGGAATTCGGCGTGGAAACGCCGTTGATCAACAAAAGGGCACTCGATTATTTTCTGGAACGCAAATACCGGATGGATTCGTTCACCGTCCTCTTCATGAGCAACGAGCCTTTTGGCAGACTGGAAAACTATCTGTGCTTCAGCCCGATCTTCTTTATGTGACAATTCTGTAACAATGCGCTCGGCGGGGAACTTTTGCAGAAAATGCATCGTCCATCAGCAGCACGATATGGAGGTGCAAAATGAAAGTCACGACAAATCAGATCCTTATTTTATTTGGCATTGTTGCCTTGGCGGTCATCGCCTGCCTGCCTATTACGATTTTTGCCATGCCCCTGATCGAGCAGGAACAGCCGTCTCAAGTGGATTCGGCTGCCACACTCCAGGCGATGGTCTCGCAAACAATGGTTGCAATGACCCAGAACGCCCCGTCCCCCACACCCACGCTCTCTCTGCCGACGGCGACAGCAATTCCCGCGACAAACACGGCCATCCCTGCGACCAATACGCCTCTCCCCACAGCGACAGCGGTCACGTACTGCGACTGGGTATTGTTCGTCAAGGATGTGTCCATCCCTGATGGAACGCAAATGGGACCCGGGGCCGTCTTCACCAAGACCTGGCGTTTGCAGAACCGCGGTACCTGCACATGGACTTCGGATTACATGCTGGTGTTCACAGGCGGCGACAAGATGGGCGAGACAACTGCTGTGCGCCTGCCGGGTAGAGTAGCCCCTGGTCAAACCGTGGATGTTTCGGTCACGTTGACGGCTCCCAACTCTTACGGACGCCAGACCGGATACTGGATGCTTCGCAATCCATCCGGACAATTGTTCGGGTACGGGAACAGCGCAGAAAAAGCTTTCTATGTGGATATCAAAGTGACCAAGGAAAGTCTGCCGCACGGAACCGTCACAGGCAGTCTGTGCTACCCCAGCGAGTTCAACCCGCCCATGACGCTCTACTTCGAAAGAGTGGGCACGAACGAAACGATCCAATTCTCGATCGTGGAGAACCAGAATGTTTATAGCGTCCTGCTGCCCAATGGAACGTACTACGCCTATGCCTGGGCACCCAATTACAATCTCGAAGGTGCCTACACTGACTCAAGCGGACTGATGAAGACCTTCGTCGTGCGCGGCGGAGAGACAACTGCGAACATCAATCTCTGTGATTGGAGCCCACATCCTCACGGACGAGGGAACTAAAGAAAAAAGAGCGACCTGAACAGGTCGCTCTTTTTTCTAAAACTCATGAGAATACAGAACTGTTTCCATCTCCTGCGGGGTCAGCCCGCCATGATGACCGTAAAACCGCTGCTCGAAGCGATCCTTCTCATACCACCATACCGACTCATACCGATACGGCAGGATCACCAGATTCCCCACGCGCTCACGGAAACGGGATGAAATCTCCGGGCCGAAATATCCCTGGTTCAACAGATCACTCGTTTTGACGACATCCGCCTTGCTTTCGAGACGCGTCGCAAGAAATGCCTGTGCTTCCTCCAATAAATCATCTTTCACATACATGAACATATCGCGCGCCGACCCGGCAGGGATCAACAACTGTCCACTGCGGTTGGATTTTATGAAGCGTTCCACACCTGCAAAGCGCGAATCGGTGTTCAAATAGATCGTTGTCTGCGGATCTACTTCCACCTGCCCGTGGTCGGCCGTCATCAGGAACAGGACTCGCTTCTTTCCGTTGAAGACGCGCTCAATGAAATATTCCATCGTGAGCAGGAAGGTTTCGATCTCCGCCTCTGCCTGCACGGAATTTGGTCCGTACTCATGGGCGATCGAATCGATCTTGTCATAGTAGAGATGGATGTAGGTTGGCTTGATCTGTTTTTCCAGCAGCAAACCCAGATTGACCATGGCTTCGGTAAGCGTCTTGAAGGCACGCTGCTCCGCACCTCTCATAACCACACCCGAATACGTAGACGGTGTGTATTCGCGCGTGCCAAATATGTATGAGTCCACGCCCATCTTTTTCAAGGCAGGATAGAGGACTCCGCGTGGATAGATCAAGTCGGGAGATACGCCCGATGACTTGAGTGTGTCGCGGTCCTTTGTACCTGAGTAGGAAAACAACAACGGCGAGATAACCTGATCCACATGGGGTTCATAGTAAAACCACTCATGAACACCGCTCTGCCCGACGGGCAACCCAGTATGTATGGTGGTCACATGCGCCGCGGTGGTGGAGGGGAACTGTGACGTCAATTTTTCGATCAAGCCATTTCGGGCGATCCGCTTGAAAAACGGGAAATCCTGGAAGCGTTCAAAGAAGCGCCAACCGAATCCATCGATCAAAAACAGGACAACGGCATCATATTTCGTTGAGGCAAATGCATCGACGATGCGGTTGGGTATTCCTGCAAACCCGCCCGTGTCATATTGTGGTTTGATAAAGTGAGAGTTCATTTTAGTTATCGTCTGATTATACTTTTCTCCTGAAGGTATCCGCTTGTTTTCATCTAATTTCAGTTGTACAATGCACACTTGTCTGCCAAATGGCGGAGAGCTTCCAGAAAATTCAAACCAACTTTAGAAAGTGAGGAGAACATGTCTGTTCGAACATCATCTGCAGAATGGAAAGGGACATTGAAGGAAGGGGCAGGCACCATGAAAGTAGGCAGTGGTGCTTATGAGGGTCCGTATACACATGCATCCCGTTTTGCATCGGGTCCGGGAACGAATCCAGAGGAATTGATCGGCGCCGCACACGCGGGTTGTTATTCGATGTTCCTTTCTGCCCTGCTTACCAAGGCAGGTTTCACTCCCACGCGGATCGTTACGACTGCAACAGTGCATCTGACCGATGGTCCCACCATTTCATTGATCGAGCTCAACACAGAAGCGGAAGTTCCTGGTTTGAGCGAAGCTGATCTACAGACACATGCCGAAGCCGCGAAACAAGGCTGCCCAGTATCGAAGGCGTTGGAGGCTGTACCCGAGATTAAGTTGGTGGCACACCTTGTAAAATAAGAATTTCGACAGAAACAAACTGCCCTCTCTAAAACAGAGAGGGCAGTTTGCTATTTGTAACTTTATGGCTTGAATTTCACGCCGTCAAACAACACACCTTCTGCCTTACGACATTCATCCCCCTGGCAGGATTTCAACTCCTCCAGCCATGAATGCAACGCGGATAAGGTTTGTTCATCCAGCTTTCCAGCTAAATTCTGCAACTCATACGGATCATTGACCAGGTCATAAAATTCAAGCTCACCATTTTCGTATTCGACATATACGAATGTTTTCGTGCGGATACCGCGCCAGGCAATGACCGGCGACTCACGGTCTAGATTCCCCGCCTCGATCAACAATGCGTTGCGCCAATCTATATTCTCAGGTTGTCCAGATTGCGAACTCAAAAAACGGACTGCTGAGCGTCCATCCACAAAATCGGCGGTCTGTGCATCCGCCAATTCTGCAAGGGTTGGTGCAAGGTCGATGTTCGCGACCATTTGCGTAACAGTCGTTCCCGGTTGAATCCCCGGACCCCTGACCATAAGCGGAACACGGATATCCTCCTCATAAGGCAGCATTTTCCCTGAGGGAAGTGCATGCTCACCCATGTGAAATCCGTTGTCAGACGTGAAAATAAAGTAGGTATTCGCCAACTCCCCCGTTTCCTCCAGTTTTTTCACCAGCGCAGCGACTAACTCATCCACTGACTGAATCGTGCGCACGCGTTTCAGGAACAACTCATTCGCATCCTTGACTTCGAAGATACCGTTGGCAGTGCTCAATTCACGGATGATCGCAGGTTTGTCCGAAGCATCAGCTTCCTGAAAAGAAGGACCCTTCGGATATTCAAGCCCTTCGAACAAGTCGGCATGACGCGGAGCAGGAATGGTCGGACCATGAGGGGCATAGACCGAAATCAGCAAAAAGAACGGCGAGTTGCGCTTTAAGCTTTTGTCGATGAATTCAAAGGATTTATTTTTGATCACATCCGTACTGTAATCGTAATCATGTTTCTGGTATTTGATCAGCTTGCCATTCTCATTCATGGTATAGCCAACATAGAAGTTGTCTGATGGACCATACAGGAACACATGCCAGTCATCCCAACCGGGCGGGATGTAAGTTCGTTTTACCCCTGCTGGATACAGATTCAAATACTTGCCCATGTATGATGTGCGATAGCCTGCATCTTTCAGCCAGGTTGCCAGCGTCTCCGCTTCGTCTCCCTTTTTATAGAATTCTTCGAAGCCGGGAGAGTTCTCGAAAATTCCCGTATTGTGTGGATACTGTCCACGCAAAATGGAGGAGCGCGATGGACAGCAGGTGGAAGCGGTCACGAAATAATTGGTGAAGGTTACACCTTGATCCCCGATCAGCGCATTGACCTGTTCCATGTAAGGCATTAACTTGTCGTCGAGATCATCGGTCATCAGGAAGATGATGTTCGGGCGCTCGACCGAATCGGTAGGGCGCTGAAAAACCAGGTACAGCCCGCCCAACATGAGCAGGGCAATGATGCTCCACACCAGCCATGAATTCTTCTTCATCGTCATCCTTGCATCATTTTCGCTGCACGCCGCCCAATCTCCACCGCAAAGTTTGTACCGCGGTCCCACGGGTAAACCTGACTCATCGATGCAAAATACAATCCTTCGATCGGCGTCTGGATCGCGGGAATATTCTTCGAATGGTTTACCAACGGCACCGGCTGGGCATAGTTCGTCTTGAACACCCAGACCTTGTTCACCCACTCGCGTGAGAATTCCGGGTTGAACTTTTTGAACGCCGGCGCAAAACGTTCCAACAGTTGTTCATCACTCAGCGAAAAATATTCGTGACCCAGTTCCAGATAATCGCCCGCGTATACAATATGGTCACCGCCGAAATGCTCCTTTGACACAAAGTTGGTATGCTCCACCAATGCAAGCATCGGATACCCTTCTTCTTTTGGCAGGTTGAACCAGTAATAGCCCTCCTTCGATAGTTGATGTTTGAGCGACAGCACCATTACCACCGCACCCATCGACTTCAATTCAAGCAGTCCCTTTAAATAATTCTCAGGGAGATCAGGACTGAGTTTCGCCATTAAATTGGGTGACGTGGTGACGAGGACCTTATCGAACGTCTGGACTTTGCCATCGCTCTTTACCGACAACTGTGCCTGTCGTAGATGCCCGCCAGGGTGCTCCCGTTTAATCGACTCGACCTTCGCTCCCAACTTGATCTCCACACCCATCCCACGCAGTTTCTCGGCCAACAGGTTGGCAAAATTCTGGAAACCACCTTCGAACGTGCCAAGGCGTGTGGTCCGTGCTTTGATGCGGGCCCACATCCATGCCATGTTGACATCCCGATAGAACGGACCGAACTTGCCTATCAACAATGGCTTCCACATCTTTTCGTAGACCCGTTTTCCAGCCCATTTCAACATCCACGAGTCAGCGGTTACTTTTTCGAGGGCCTGCCAGTTATTGGTTAAACGGAGAAACAATCCGACGAATCCAAAGCGGATCTTATCAAGACCAAACCCTAGCCCTGGAAAAAGAATCGCCTTCAGGATCGAATCGAACGGATAGAATTTCCCGTTGTGATACATCACCGTCAACGGACGCGGGAAAATGACCTTATCTCTGAGCCCCAGTTCGTCGATCAGTCCCATCATCGAACTGTCAGATTGGAACCAGTGGTGATAGAACTTTTCCACCGACCAGTCCCAATGCGGCTCCTTAAAACCCGAAGCCAGCCCGCCGACATAATCAGCAGATTCAAAAATAACAACGTCGTGCCCGGCCTTTTTTAAATCATACGCGGCGGCCATGCCGCCGAATCCGGCCCCTATGATCGCTATTCTCATGCATGCTCCCATGTAGATCAGGTCTGTGACCCGACAAAACTCTGGCGGGTTTTCAACCCGCCCTACAATTTATTTTTTAATTCGTTGTTCCACCTTCGCCGCAAGGACTTTGAGTTTGCTCCAATCCTGCCGGACAATGTAGATCATAGCCAGGTTTTGCAGCCAGCGCATTTCGCACTGCGTATTCTCAGCCAGGTGCTCGAACACTTCCACGGCTTGGTCATCGGTACGGCGGGTCTTGGCATACTCCGTCGCCAATTGAGCAAGATAGGCTTCACGCTGTTTACGGAGTTGTATATCCTGGGTGAGCTTGGCACGTTGGTTCTCCACCAATCTGCGGACTCGCTCGATGGCGGTTTCCAATTCTTCAACAGTAAACGGCTTGATCAGATATTCCTGCACGCCAACAGAGATGGCGGTACGAAATGTGGTTGCATCCTTTTCTGCAGAGATAATGATGCAACCAGTCTCAGGATGAAGTTGAGCGATCCGTTTGTACGCGGACAGGCCATCCAATTCAGGCATGTTAATATCAAGCAGGACGATATCAGGGTGCTGCTCTTTGGCCAACTCGACAGCCTGCAAACCATTCGCTGCGATGGCAACCACTTCCACATCGTCAATGGTGGCCAGCATCAAACGAGTGTTACGTCGTGTTTCCTGGATGTCGTCAGCGATGAGTACTCTTAATTTTCTGCGCAGGGAACCATCGGTCTGCGTCATACTTGGATTCCTTCACTCTGACGGATAAAGGCAACTGTCTCTTCGTACTCCAAGTATAACCCAAGCCTATTTGGCATCCTGCCTTTAAATGTTACAAGGCGGTTTGACCGCCTTGTAATACAACTTGTACATTCAACTAACCGATGAACAAATTCCCAACCATAACAGCGATGCCGATCAATAACAGACCGGTGACGACCAGGAAGATCATCGAGCCGTATCGCTGGGTGATGTCTGCCGCCATGCGCTGGGTCCGTTCGGCAATGTTCGCGTCTCCAGCGGTCTCGGTGTAGGTGATGGCAAAGTTACCACGCTGCTCCATCCCGCCGGTGACCGAAAACAGCCCGACCACAACGACAATGGCACCTGCCCAGAAAAAGGCATTGCTGAACTTGACCGGGTCATTCCATTGCAGGAAATAACCAATCAAGACAACGATCAACGATATACCGAGGACCGTCCCCAGGACTCTCCCCGCCAGACGAAGAAAGAACGTACTTTGTTTTTCCATAGTTCCCTCCCACGATGAAAATGGAGCATTATTTAATATACGTCTATTAGGTTTCCTGGGTTTCAGAACGCAAAGAGTCACTCCATTTAATACCTTCGCGAGCCAGGAAGTAGGCACCCAGCAGCGTAATCGGCAGCCATAAAGCGACATGCAGCACAAGCGTGTATCCCGCCGCGGTCGCCTGGTCTACGCCATAGGCGGTGAGGACAGCGATACCGGGCGCATCGAACGTGCCGATATATCCCGGAGCAGACGGAATCGTCGTTGCCAGGTTGACAATACCGTTCATCAACATCAAGGCAAAGAAGGAAACGCCGAAATCGAAGGCATGCATCACAAACCAGTATTTCCCTGTCTCCAGCAACCAGATGATGACCGAAGTGAAGAACACCATCAAAACATTGAACGGGGAACGCAGAGACTCCAATCCATCCAGGAATTTGTTCATGATCGTCGTGATCTTTTCATGCAGGCGTTTGGGAGTCAGGTGCTCGATCATCCACGTACCGATCCTGGCTGTGGCATGCGGGAACATTGCGGCAACGAGAAAGACTGCCAGCGCGCCAAGAAAGACCCCCGTGCCGATCACCGCCACCTGCTGGATGTTGCCGACAAAACCGGAACTCCCCGTCAACTTGGCGAGCTCAGACAAGTTGACAAACACGAACGCCAGCATTACCACACCGTCGAAGATGCGCTCTACGATGATGGTAGCCAGCGACGCCGATACGGAAACCCCTTCCTTGCGCTTGAGGATCACCGCCCGCAGCACCTCCCCCGCGCGGGCAGGATAGACGTTATTGCCCATGTAACCGATGGTTGTGATCGGGAACATCGTCTTGGTGGGAATCTTCTTGATCGGGCCGAGCAGGTAATGCCACCGCCATGCCCGAACCCACACCCCTACAAAATAAACGGCTATACCTGGAACAAGCCAGAGATAGTTAGCCTGTTTCAACGCGCCCCAGAATTCTCCGAGGTGAAGCCCGCGCAAGGAAAGCCAGATAAATACGATGCTGATGAGCACCCCGAGCCAGAATTGCCACTTTTTCATGGTTTCGATTATATCGTAGGGATATAATCCTTTTATGCAACTCAACATGCCTGCACCAGACTTCGAACTCCCAGACTTGAAAGGATATCTTCATAAGTTAAGCGATCTCCGCGGCAAAATTGTGATCGTCAACTTTTGGTCGGCAGAATGCCCCCATTCGGAGCGGACCGATCATTCAACGATGGCGTGTCTCGTGCAATGGGGTGCAGATGTAGAGATGCTGTCTATTGCCGCGAATCGGAGCGAATCAGCCCAGGATGTGGAGGAGGCTTCTACAGCGCGGCGACTCCCCACGGTCCTGTTCGACGCGGAGCACGTTGTCGCCGACCGCTACGAAGCACAGACAACTCCGCATGCGTTCATCGTGGACCGGGAGGGAATCCTGCGCTATCGCGGCGCCGTGGACGATGTCACCTTTCGACAGAGAAAAGCAACCCGCTTCTTTTTGGAGGAGGCGGTCGAAGCACTGCTTGAAGGGCGATTGCCCCAGATTCAGGAAACACCCGCATATGGATGCGCCATCGTGCGTGAAATTTGATAGAATCAAAACGTGCCCATCGATACTTCAGCACGCGTCGCTTTTTTGAAGAATATCCATCTCTTCCACGGCTTGGATGATGCCAAGCTTATGGCAATTGCAGATGAATTGACGGAACAGTCTTTTTCCGCCGGGGGTGTTGTCTTTCAACAGGATAGCAAAGCGGAAAGTTTCTACATGATCCACGGCGGAAGCGTGCGTATCGTACGCAAGCAAGATGGGAAGGAAATGCAACTGGCGCTTCTGGTGAGGAACGATTACTTTGGCGAAATGGCGTTGGTCTCGAAACGCCGTCGTTCCGCCACGGTCACTGCGATCACAGATACAACCCTGCTGGTACTCTCACGCCAGAATTTCGAAAAACTCTTCAAGCAGGCTCCCGAATTGCGTCTAAATCTTGACCTGGCGGTGAAGAGTCGCCTGTTGGCGCGCAGCCTGCAATTCAAGTGGTTGGGGAAAGACGAAGTAATTTATTTCCTCGCACGCAAACATCCCGTAGTTCTTTATCAAAAATTGGTGTTGCCCATTGTTCTGTTGGCCATACCCATCTTCTTTTTCTACGCGTGGGTATCCATCCTGCACATATTGCTGGTGTTGTTTGCAGCGATTGCATCTCTGGTGGCACTTGCGGGCTGGGTCATTTGGCAGGTCATCGATTGGGGGAACGATTATTACATCGTCACAAACCAGCGTGTAGTGTGGCTTGAAAAAGTCATCGGCGTCTACGATAGCCGCCAGGAATCTCCACTTAGTACAGTGCTTTCGTTCAACGTGGAAACAGACCAGCTTGGGCGCATTCTCGATTACGGCAATGTAGTTGTGCGCACATTTGTCGGTAGGATTCCCTTTAATCATGTGCATCATCCCAACCAGGCCAAACGGATGATCGAGGAATATTGGAACCGCACCAAGGAAAGTGCCGTGGGGATGGAAAAAGAGGCGATGAAGAATGCGATTCGCAAGAGACTGGGAATCCCGGTCCCGACTCCGCCGAAAGCTGATTCGGCAAAATCCGCCACGTCCTCATCCAGTCGCTCATCCTGGTTCCTGCGCCTTCTCGGGGCAGATACGCTCAAACTGCGTTATGAGACCGGTGAGAACGTGATCTACCGCAAGCACTGGGTGGTGCTCGTCAGGCAGGCATGGATGCCTTTTCTGGGTTCCCTGGCGATTCTTCTTCTGTTCATATACCGTCTATTCGAACTGGCATTCCTGCCAGAGGAAGCGTTCATTTCCCTGCAAGGTGGATTTTCAGTGGATGGATGGGCAGGCGCTTTATTGATCGCTTTTGTCCCCTTCATGGGATGGTTGATCTACCAGGTGCTGGACTGGAGCAACGACAAATTCGAGGTCACACCCGATCAGATCATCGATATCGACCGCAAGCCCTTTGGCACTGAGTCACGCAATGCTGCGCCGCTGGAAAATATTCTGGGCACCAACTACGAGCGTGTGGGCATTTGGGGAAACATCTTCAATTATGGGACGGTTCACATTACCGTGGGCGGATCGAAGATGGCATTCGAAGATGTGATGAATCCCGCCGAGGTCCAGTCGGATATTGACCGCCGCCGCATGGCACGACAGGCAAAAAAGACTGAGTCTACGATTGCTGCCGAACGCGAACGCATGGCAGAATGGCTCGTCACCTACCACAAGAGTGCCAGGGAATTTCAGGAAGAAGAGAAGAAGAAAAACCAGAAACCGGAGTAAAATCGGAAAACTTTGTATCGCAAGGAATGAATTAAAGAATGACACTTCGCAAGATAGTAACGCTCCCCGAGCCTGTATTACGCCGCAAGGCACATGCAGTGACGAAATTCGACAAGAATCTACAGACCCTGATCGAGGATATGGTTGAGACTATGCGCGAAGCACCGGGTGTGGGACTCGCCGCTCCACAGATCGGGCTTTCTGAACGTCTGATCGTGGTTGAGTATTATGAAAAGGAAGAGGACGAAGACAAGGAGGAAGCGCCCAAAAAAGTGTGGGCCATGCTGAACCCTGAAATCGTCAAAGCTTCTGAAGAAAAGGTGATGGGCATTGAAGGATGTCTCTCCATCCCCAATCTGGTCGGCGAAGTGGAACGTCATGCCGCAGTGCAGATCAAAGGACTCAATCGTCACGGCAAACCAATGAAGGTCAAAGCCGAGGGATGGCTGGCTCGCATCTTCCAGCACGAAATCGACCACTTGAACGGCGTCATGTTCACCGATCGTGCCACGCGTGTCTGGCAGCCGCCACAGGAAGTGGAAGAGGAGCAGGAATTTTAGAATAGATTTGTCTCTGGGATAGCCTTTGCAAGGCTATATAAATGCCATGAACATCCGCCGTCTATCTCCCGCCGACCTGCCCCGCTTGCGCCAATTCTGGATCGAGCATTGGGGTGGCGAAGAGATG
>CAZKSG010000137.1:0-12319 GCA_964555335.1 uncultured Anaerolinea sp. | reverse complement strand
AGGCCAGGCAACCATGGACGAATGGGAATATCTACGAATTTCTGTCTATTACAAGGATGATGAAACGATCGATTTCATCTCCAAGAAGGGCAAGACCCTTTCGAACCTATCCACCCATGAGGGGATGATCACCCGTTTCAACGTGGAACAAAGTGTGTTGGACGCGTATCTGCTAAAACTAAAAAATGAAGGCTGGGAGATGGCAGATTTTACCAAGCGCGAAGATGGACGCCATGAGGCGTATTCGTTCAAACGGCTTAAAAATTAATTTGTCTCTGAAAGGCTTTGTACACCTGAAAGACAAGACCAACTTGTCGTTGCGAGGGCAGAGCCCGGAGCAATCTCCCATTAAACGGAATTAGCTCACCGAGAAGGACCAATCAAATATAAGAAGATTGCTTCGTCGGGAAAATCGCCCTCCTCGCAACGACATATCGTTTATTCTTGATGTTGATGACTCCCCATTTTCTCAACTGTTGGAAAGCAAATCAATTTAAGGTAGAATATCCTTTGCCGGGGCGATGGCGGAATCGGCAGACGCAACAGACTTAAAATCTGTCGTTGGTAACAACGTGAGGGTTCGACCCCCTCTCGCCCCATGTTCTTAACTGTCATTGCGAGTGGCGCCAGGGCGCCACGTGGCAATCTCCACGTACAACGGATTGCTTCGCCCATTTGGCTCGCAATGACATTTGCATCTGAAAGGCAACCATGTACTTCACCCGCCAGCAGCTAGAGGAGATCGAGGATAAGAGTCTCGCGCCGTACGGCATGCGCAGCAAAGACTCCAAGGGACGCGCCTACCTGGACAACGAGCCAGACTATCGCACCACGTTCCAGCGTGACCGTGACCGAATCCTGCACACCACCGCCTTCCGCCGCCTCGAATACAAGACCCAGGTTTTCATCAACTACGAAGGCGACTACTTCCGCACCCGTCTCACTCACACGCTCGAAGTCGCCCAGATCGGACGCACACTCGCCCGCGCCCTCGGCGGCAACGAAGACCTTGTGGAAAGCATCTGTCTCGCCCACGATCTGGGGCATTCCCCTTTCGGTCATTCGGGAGAAGTGGTACTGGCCCGTCTCATGAAGGACTACGGCGGCTTCGACCACAACCGTCAATCTCTGCGCATCGTCACCGAGTTGGAGCAGCGCTATCCCGAGTTCCCCGGCCTAAACCTCTCGTGGGAAGTGCGCGAGGGCATGGTCAAGCACGAATCGGAGTACGACATCTCCGATGCGCGAGATTTCAACCCCGACCTGCGCGGCAATCTCGAGACGCAGATCGCCAACGTCGCCGATGAGCTTGCCTACACCACGCACGACCTGGACGACGGTCTGCGCTCGGGGATGATCACCCCATCCATGCTCGAAGGCATCGCCCTGTGGGAAATCATGCGTGAGACGTACAAATGGCAGGGACCGAACCTGGATGATATCAACCGCCACCGCATCATCCGCCAACTGGTCGGGCTGATGGTCACCGACATGGTGGAATCTACCGACAAGCGTTTGCGCGACAGCGCCGTCAAGTCCGCGCTGGATATTCAGAAGCTGAAGCACAACGTCATCGGTTACAGCGAAGAGACGCAGCGCCGCAACCGCGAATTGAAGGATTTCCTCTACAAGAACCTGTACCGCCACTATCGTGTCGTACGCATGCAGGTCAAAGCCGAACGCATCATCTCTGATCTGTTCAACGCCTACCACGCCGAACCGACGATGCTCCCCGACTCGGTACAGATCTTCATCGCCAAGCGCGGTCTGGAACGCACCATCTGCGATTACATCGCCGGAATGACCGACCGGTACGCCATTGAAGAGCACCAGAAACTATTTAATCCGTTGGAGAAACCGTAGAGTCAGCATGTCATTCTGAAGAGCAAGGCGACGAGGAATCTCGTTTTCAAGAGAACAATATCAATCAGATATAGAGAAACCGTAGAATTGAGGTGCAGAACATGACACAACAACCCACCTATTTGACACCCGAAGGGGAAAAGAAACTGAAGGCTGAACTGGCCGAATTGACCGGTCCGCGCCGAGAGGAATTGGCCGGGCGATTGCGCTCCGCCATTCAAATGGGCGATCTCTCTGAGAACGCAGATTATCACAAAGCCAAGGAAGACCAGGCCTTCCTCGAGGGCCGCATCCAGGAGATCGAATATATTCTGCGGAATGCAGTCATCATCGAAAAAGCGGATACAGATGTGGTCAGCGTCGGGAACACGGTCACAGTACAGGAGGGCGATTTTGACCCTGAGACCTACTATCTGGTCGGCGCCAAGGAAGCCGATCCACGCAACGGCAGGATCTCCAACGAATCCCCCATCGGCCGCGCACTCATGGACCACAAGGTCGGTGATGTGGTTGAGGCCGAAACGCCCGGTGGGAAGCTCAAGTTCAAGATTTTGAAAATAGAGTAGATTCAACATCATTGCGAGGGCGTTCGCTCGAAGCAATGACATGGGTAAACAAACAACAAGACCGCCTTTCGGCGGTCTTGTCCATTTTCAAAAAACGGATCATCCAGCAGTATTGCGGGGCCAGATGGCAAGTTCGAGCGTGATGCGTTCGAAGTAGCTCTTTTGCGGGGCTGCGCCCACGCCATAATCCATGTCTACCACGGTGGCGAGCAATTGCAGGGTGGCGGTCTCGAGCAGCACCTGTTCCTGTGGCTTGACCACGATCAGCTCACCTTTCGGTTCCAGCCGCGCACGAATGCCCGGGTCATTGTAGGCATGCTCAGACATCAATACTTTGGTGGCAGTCTTGATATCGTTCTTGTCGAAGAGCCAGATCTCGAGCGCAGCCACCTTCTTCGGGTCGCCTACACCGATGGTCTCAGAAACGCCGACCCCGTACTCACCCAAGAATTCACCACCGCCGGTATCGATGCTGAACGATTCATCATACAGGTCGTCACCCAACACATAGGTGGTCATGGTCTGTGTGATCGGGGGAGCCAGCCCCAACGATTGGAAGTCTGTGCGCTCGGCTTGTCGGCTCACTTCGGCTGCCTGCATCGCTGCCGTGGCAGGACCGGTATTCTTGCGAAGCAGGCGGAACACATAGAACCCACCGGCAAGCAGCACAGCAAGCAGCACAAACCCCGCCGCATAGGCCACAATGCCACTTGTGGCGGAAGAAGCCGCTTCTGTGGGTGTTGCCAAAATGGGACCCTTCACTGCCTGAATATCGGTGCTGAACTTCTGAATCGCGTTCGGGTCGAGCGTGCCCGGATCAAGCTGGACGCGAGCGAAAGACTGACCGGCAGCCTTGCCCATACTATCCCATCGACGCGCCGCTGTGTTGATATCGGCTGTGCGGTAATACGAGTCGATCGTCATCCGCATGTAGTCATCCTGCAGGTCTGTGCGAAGGACCTCCGGCGTGGCATTCGTCCATTTTACGGGCCACAGTCCCCAGCCAACGATCAAGCCGAGGAGTAAACCCAGGAAAACGCCCAAAATGAGGACCACTCGTGTGTTCTTCAGAAGGTTCTTTATGATCGCAATCACAGCTTCCATGGCTTATTCCTTTTGTGAGGGATGTCTACATTATTATATACCATCCCTTATTTATTACCACCATCGAAAGTACCAGAATCATATCTGTCATTGTCCCATCTTCGTTCGGCGGGACAATGACAGGGATGCTACATGCTTTCCATCAGATACAAAACACGCTCCGACTCGTTCACATTCACCGCTTCGCGGATCTTGAACCTCTTTTTGAACGCATCTTCAAAACCTTCACGCGTATAGGTGGGGAAAATATCCTCGCGTGAAGCAAGCAACTTCTTCACCTGACTATCCGACTTGGGGACAAACTCGATTACGAGCCACTTCCCAGTTTCAGCGAAGAAATCTGCCAGTTGAGGTAACGGCACATTGTTCGAGATCGCGAGATGATGGATCACGGCCAGCGCCAGCACCATGTCTGCCGGGCCGCGGTCGCCAAAAGAATCGCGTTCGCGATGCGCCCAACCAATGGCAGGGCTCGGGTTGGTGAGATCGAGTAGCAGTGGAAGCAATTTCTCGTTCTTCTCAGCCTTCACCTGGCGATAATTCTGTTCGACAGCCGTAGGGTCGATATCCCAGGAAACCACACAGGGAGTCCCATCGGCTGCCACACGGCTGAACACTCCATTGTTTGCACCAAGATCCCATACCTGGGCGGGGCTGAGTCGCTTCGTCCATTCGGCAACGAGTTGTTTCTTGTGTTCGAAAGCTGCATCGGAATAATTGGTGATTTCGTAATAGTTCCCCCACTCGGTGCCTCCGGGCTTCCATTCGAGTTTTTTGGCCGTGGATTCAAGGCTCTCGATCAAACCGGTCAATGCCTGCTGGCTCATCGAGCCACCGCGCGATTTGACTTCCTCGCCCGCATAGCGCTTCTGTGCACCCGCATGCAAATGGATGTGGGTCAACAACCCAAAATTGAAACGTGTCTTTCCCGGCAGCAATTCACTGGCCAGGTCGAGCGGAACGCCATCGATGTACACGCGCAGCAACTGACTCAGACGCACATCCTTCAATGCCATCAAGGCCAGTGGCGCCAGGAAATGCTGGCAGAACTGACGATATGCGACCCAGGGTTGTCCTTCCTTGTAGATCTCGAAGGAAAGCGTGTCGATTAATGTCGCTTTACCACGCACAAACTGGATATTGTAGGCGCTTGCGTCCTTCAACGACATGCCGAGTCTCAAGGCGCGCTTCTGGATCGACAACGTTGCCAGCGCCGCATCTTTCAACTGACCGAACGACCATTCATACGGGTACGAGATGAACGGTACGCGCTCCGGCTGGATGATCTTGTACGCCGATTCCTTCTCCGCCGGTTCCTGGTCCACTTCAACGTGGGGGACCAACAACCCGGCTTTGACCAATTTTTCATACAGGCCCGAATCCATCAACCGCGCGTATTCCTGCTCGTACTTGCGGTTGACCTGTCGGTAAAGTACTCCGGCCCGAGAAAACAGGAACCCGCTAGGGTCCCGAAAGGAGGCGGAGAGTTGTCCGTTATTTGGTTGTATCGTCATCGTCCTCATCTGCTTTTGGTTTCCCGCCGAACAATCCTTTGATCTTCCCCCATGAAGCGCGTAAGGCAATCCCCAGGCCCAATACAGTGGCGATCAGCAACTGGATCAAAAAGCTGCCGGAGCCCGGATCCAGATAAGGTAAGGGTGCAAAATGCATGTCGGTTATCTCCTATTTACTACTTTTGTGAAACAAAACCTTGCGAAGATTTCACGTGTTTTCAACGCAGTCTTCGCAAGGTTCGTTATATTTACTCAACCGTCTCAGGGATAACATCTTCCAACAGAAAGGTTTCCTGACAATTGGTGCATTGAGCTTCACGCTTGTTGGCAATGACGAGCAGCCCATTGCATTTGGGGCAAGGCATCTTGAGCGGGCGCTTCCAGGATGTGAAGTCGCAGTTGGGGTAATGCTCGCAGCCATAGAACGTGCGTCCCTTGCGGGTCTTGCGTTCGACAAGTTCGCCGCCATCTTTCGGGCAAAGCACGCCGATTTTTTCAAGCCACGGTTCTGTATAACGGCAGGTCGGGAAGTTCGCGCACGAAATGAACTTTCCAAAGCGACCATAGCGGATGACCAGCTCGCCGCCATCATCGGGGCACTGGCGCCCGATCGGTTCGGGTCCGCTTTTGGTAACAGGCATTTCGGCCTGTGCCTTTTTCAGATCCTCCGCGAACGGATGATAGAACTCGTGGATCACTTCCGTCCATTCCGCCTGACCAGAGGCGACCATATCGAGGTCCTCCTCCATGCGCGCGGTGAACTGGAAGTCCACAATATCTGGAAAGTATTGAATCATTAGGTCATTGACCTGCATACCGATCTCAGTTGGAATGAGACGCTTCTCTTCGCGGACCACATACCCGCGCTGTTGAATGGTAGAGATCGTCGGCGCATACGTGGATGGACGCCCGATGCCATCTTCTTCCAGGGCTTGTACCAACGACGCTTCCGAATAGCGCGGAGGCGGCTGAGTGAAGTGCTGCTCAGGGATCAGGCGGACCAACTCCTGCTTTTGTCCCTCGGCAATACCCGATGGGATGCGAACATTTTCTTCATCTTCCTCGGTTTTGACGTCTTCGTTCTTCGCTTCTTCGTATACAACCAGGAAACCGGCAAACTTTACATCTGAGCCGGAGGCACGCAGTAGATACTCATGTTCATTTGATTTCGCGGTGACTTCCACCTGCAGTGTGTTATACACAGCTGCTTCCATCTGCGAAGCAACAAAACGCTGCCATATCAGACGATACAGCTTGTACATTGCCGGTTCGAGATATTCCCTTACCTGTTCCGGGTCGCGCATCACAGACGTGGGACGGATCGCCTCATGTGCTTCCTGTGCGTTGGCAGAACGGGTCTTGTATTGCGGAGGTTCAGGCGGCAGATAATCGCTGCCGTATTTTCCGCTGATATATTCACGCGCTTCCTGCTGCGCTATCGTCGAGACATTGGTCGAGTCGGTACGCATGTACGTGATAAGACCGGTCGTACCGCCATTGCCAACATCCTGACCTTCATATAATCCCTGCGCAAGCGCCATGGTCCGCTTGGCAGTGAAACCAAGCTTGCGGGATGCATCCTGCTGAAGTGTGGATGTAGTGAATGGCGCAGAGGGCTTGCGTCTGCGTTCGCCTCGTTTAACCTTGGTGATCGTGTACGCAGCCGTTTCCATATCCATCAGGATCGGCTTGACGGTCTCTTCGTTGGGAAGTTCCGGATCCTTGTCATCGATCTTGGCCAACTTCGCAACAAAGGTGGATTTCAATTTTTCAGGTTTTAGTTCCACGTGAATGGACCAGTATTCCACCGGGATGAAGTTTTCGATCTCGCGTTCGCGTTCAACGATCAAGCGCAAAGCCACCGATTGAACACGTCCCGCTGAAAGACGGCCGCGTACCTTCTCCCATAGGATCGGACTAATACTGTAACCCACCAACCGATCCAAAATGCGACGGGCCTGCTGGGCATCCACCAGATCCATGTTGATATGACGCGGATGGTCAAACGCTTCCTTGATGGCCGGTTCTGTGATCTCGTGGAAGACGACACGCCTGGCACGGTCCGGGTCGATCTCGGCGGCTTCAAGCAAATGCCACGAAATGGACTCACCTTCGCGGTCCGGGTCGGTCGCCAGGTAGACCTCTTCCGCTTTTTGAGCGAGCTTTTTGATCTCTTTTACAACTTCCTTCTTCTCATTCGGCACACGATACTTCGGCGTGAAGTTATTATCCACATCCACCGAAAGCTGTGATTTCAACAAGTCACGCACATGCCCCACCGAGGCGCGGACCGTATATCCTTTGCCAAGATAACGCCCCACCGTTTTGGCCTTCGCCGGTGACTCGACGATCACCAATCGTCCATCGCGAACGACCACTTTCTCAGGTTTGGGCGGCGGTGTCATCCCCTCGTGTGCGTCCGTGCGCCCCATTTTATAAAGTTTGGTCCCACATACGGGACAAATACCAATCGTGACCGGAGACCCCTTCGCATTAAAACTTGCCGCCGGGTCTTTCATCTCACGCTTGGTCTTACACTTCATGCAATATGCTTCCATAAAATACCTTTGTTAACGTCATTTCGACGATACTACAAAAATTTCTCCTGATTATGCTTCTTCAAATGTTCCACTACGTTCTTGACCTTCTGCGATTGGTCAGTTTTGCAGATCATGAGCACGTCGCCTGCATCCACTACAACAATATCATCCAATCCAATGGTGACGATCAGGCGTTCGTCACTCTTACCATACACCAGCGTATTGTGGGTATCCAGCATCAGATGCTGTGAGTTGACTGGCACGTTCCCGTTCATATCCGGGAATAACACTTCGAACAACGAGTCCCAAGAACCCACGTCACTCCAACCCAAACCACCGGCAGGCAGCACTGCCACACGTTCAGCTTCTTCCATGATACCGTAGTCAATGGTCTGCGACTTCAAGTCCGGCCAATAGGAACTAACAACCTTGTAACGATCGGAAGTATCCCATGCTTTGGCAATATCTCCAACGGCCTTCGATAATTCTGGCATCTGGCGTGCGATCTCAGCAAGGATGGTATCCGCCTTCCAGACGAACATGCCGCTGTTCCACGAGTGCCCACCAATTCGCAAAAGCTGTTCAGCAGTATCCTCGTCGGGCTTTTCCATGAAGCGCTTTACTTTGTAAACAGGATACTTGTATTCGCCTTCCAGCGGCTCACCCTGTTCGATATATCCGTACCCGGTGGATGGGAACGTGGGCGTAATTCCCAATGTAACCAGATAATCTCTTGATGCGACTTCAAACGCCGTGCGGATCAAATAGCGGAACAAATCCTTATCACGGATGAAGTGATCGGAGGTCAGGATCGCCATCGCTGCTTCGGGATCGCGCTTCTTTAATACAGCGGCCGCCAATGCTACCACAGAAGCTGTGCCGCGTGGCGCTGGTTCGATGAGATAGTTCTCCAAAGGGATGGCAGGCGCCTGCTGCTGCATTTGCCGCGCCTGTTCAGCAACTGTCACAACCAGAATTCGCTCCGGTGGAAAAAGCTTCTCGAGACGGTTAACTGTGCTCTGAAACAGTGTCTCCTTGCCAAGCAAAGGCAGCAACTGTTTTGGTCTTTCTTTTCGTGAAACAGGCCACAAGCGGGTCCCCCCACCGCCTGCCATGATGACTGCGTATGTATGTTCCATATCCTCACTCACACCCTGTAATCAGATCCTTCTTCGCGCACGGCGACATAGTTCATGCCACCCACCTGGCGCACCATTCCCTTCAGTTCCATTAACGCGAGCGTTGCCGATACTTTCTCGATGGGCAATTCCGTCTGATTCCGAATCTCGTCCACATGCAACGGCTCGCTGCCTAACACATTGATCACACGCGCTTCTGTCTCATCCGCAGGGATGACCTTGCGCGCCGCTTTGTGCTCACCCATGCATGTCAGGTTCAATGCCTGCATCAAATCGTTGACGCTCAACAGCGGCAACGCGCCTTTTTGGATCAATTTGTTCGTTCCCTTACTTTGAGGCGCAAGTATACTACCAGGTACGGCAAAAATTTCACGTCCCTGTTCGGCAGCGAATTCGGCCGTGATCAGCGCACCGCTGGTCTCGCCTGCTTCGATTACCACGACCGCTAATGATAACCCGGAAATAATACGGTTGCGCGGGGGGAAATTGGATGCATCGGGCGGCGTGCCGGGGGCATAATCGCTGATGATCGCACCTTGTCCAGCCATGATTTGTTCGGCCATCTGACGATGTTCAGGCGGATAGATCTTATCCACGCCCGAACCCAACACACCAATGGTCCGACCACCGGCTTTCAATGCAGTTTGATGCGCGATGGCATCCACACCGCGCGCAAGCCCCGAGATAACCGTAATGCCATTCGCCGCAAGATAGGAAGACAATTCTTCCGTGATCTGCCTGCCATAAGGGGTCACCCGGCGTGTGCCGACAATGGAAACCGCGTACAAATCGTCTGGCGTGTACTCGCCACGCACATACAACACAGGGGGCGGCTGTTCGATTTCCTTTAATCGTTGCGGGTACGTCTCATCTTCCCAGGTCAGGATCTTGATCCCCTGTGACTCGATCTTCGACCAAACCTTCTCCAGGTCCACCTGTTCGCGCGCCTGGACAACTCTCTCGATCAGTTTCAAGCTTAGTCCGGCTCCCGCCAATTCAACAGCGCTCCCCCTCCATGCGGACTCAAGGTCACCAAAGTGATTGAGCAGCGCCTGCATCCGCACTGCGCCAATACCCTTGATCAAGTTGAAGCCAATCCAGTATTTCTTATCGTCCATAATTTATCGTGAGGCGAAACAATCTCGCCCTACAAACCCTCGAGCAAGTGAACGCGCATGATACGGCGATCCGTGTCCAATTCCAGAATGACCGAAGGGATCGCCGGGAGTAGCAGTTCACGTCCCGAGTCATTTCTCACTACGTAGACATCATTCGCGCCGGTCTCAATAATCTCCACCAGTTCGCCAAGCGAATTATTGTTCTCGTCCACCACGTGAAACCCAAAGAGTTCGTGTTGATAGATCTGTCCTTCGGGCAAAGGCGGCACATCACTGGCTTTGACATACACCCATTGATTGCGAAGTTTCCCTGCATCCTCCGGGGTATCTACACCACTGAACTTGATCAGCACACCATTCTGATGCTCTCGCACCGACTGAATGGTGACCTGCGTATGTTCTTCTGAAACCAACAGTTTTCGGCCGCGCTTCAAGCGCTCCGGGAAGTCGGTGTGCAGGTCCATGATAATCTCGCCTCGCAAACCATGCGGGCGCCGCAGAAAACCAACCGTCAAATAGACAGGCTCGCCGTTTGGCGAGCCTGAGGTCTCATTCTTATCTGCCATTATTCTGGCTCAACCACATCGAGAGTGGCTTGCTTGCCTTCGCGTTCCGCCGCCACACGCAGAAGCGTGCGGATGGAATTCGCAACCTTGCCGCCCTTCCCGATCACACGTCCCATATCATCCTTCGAGACGCTCAGCTCGATGCGGATACGCTGTCCACCGCTTTCGCGTACTTGCACTTCTTCGGGGTGATCCACCAACGATTTGGCAATATATTCGATCAGGTCTTTCATAAATTCTTCTTATCCCCCTCTCCCTATAGGAGAGGGGCTAGGGGTGAGGGTCTTACTTTGCCGTTTTCACCGACGCGCCACGCTTGGCTTCGGCTTCTTCGCCTTCCTTGACGAGCACTTCAACGGACTCACCCTTTTTGAAACGCTCCCAGCGATCCATGATGCCAGCGCTCTTGAAAACCTTTTCCACCGACTCGGTCGGCAGGGCGCCGTTCTTCATCCAGTGATAAGCGCGGTCTTCCTTGACATGGATTGTCGCGGGTTGCGTTCGTGGGTTATAGAAGCCCAGAATTTCCAAAAAACGACCATCACGCGGTGACTCTTTCTCAGCCGCCACAATGCGGTACGTGGGTTGGCCCTTGAGACCAATACGACGTAAACGAATACGAACCATCTTGCTTTTTCTCCTAGAATTATTTGCGTTTCAGACAGGCAGAGAGAGGTGCTTGAAAGGAAGCATGCGGGCTGAAATCACAGGCGCTTATTTTACCACGGGAATTGTAAACGAAACCTTTGTGCCCTGTCCGGCTTTCCCTGTGAGGGCGATGTCGCTTTCCGCCCAGATTTTGCCCCCATGCGCTTCAATAATATACTTCGCAATGGATAAACCCAACCCCATCCCCCCTGAATCGCTGGATTTGTAGAACCTGTCGAAGACGTGCGGCAGATCAACGGATTCGATACCTGGGCCATTGTCCTGGACGAAAACGGTCACGTTCCTTTCTTCGCCGGGCCTTGATTCCGTCAAACCAACCTTGATCTCCCCACCGCGTGGACTGTAGCGTAATGCGTTCGACAGGATGTTGTTCAACACCTCGCGGATTCGCAACGGGTCAAGGTTCACATCGTCCACATCGACAAGTGACAGGTCAATGTTTACATCGTTTTCCTTCGCTTGCGACTCAAAACCCATTGCGGCTTCCCGCACCAACTGAGTCAAATTTGTGGGTTCACGTTTCAATTGCAATGACCCGCTTTCTGCAAGAGCCATCGTCCGCAGGTCATCCACCAGACGGGACAAGATCTGTGTCTCCTCCAAAATAGATCGCAGGCGAACTTCATCGGCAGGGTACATCCCGTCCAAAATACCTTCCACATTTCCCTGAATGACCGTGATCGGCGTCCGCAATTCGTGCGACACATCCGCCAGCATGGCGCGGCGCTGCTGGTCGTTCATTTGCAATCTCTCCGCCATCGAATTGAACCCATGCAATAACGAACGGATTTCGGGAGTCCCCTTGATATCCACGCGAACGGAGTAATCTCCCTCGGCAACTTTATTGGAAGCCTCCACCAACTCATCCAGCGGACGCGACATGCGTCGTAAATTACGTGTTGCAAAGACAAACGTAAGGGCGACGAAAACAAAAATTAATACGCCTGCCGGCAGAAGTAGACTATACCGATTCCCTGATATTTGAACCACACCCAAAACATCGAGAATAAAAGCAGAAATAGAGAAAAGAATGACAAAGCCGATCAGGTTAAAGACAAGGAATGCACACCCCATCCGCCGAAAGAACGGGTTGCGTCTGCCCATATATCGCCATGCATGAGGGTCACGCGGCGGCCATTCTTCGTTTTCCGGCCACCATGGCGGACGATGTTCTTGCCGATGTCGTGGACGTCGCCCTTGACCGTGGCCAGCACGATGCGGCCCTTGCTGGCGGCGCCGG
>CAZKSG010000136.1:0-12636 GCA_964555335.1 uncultured Anaerolinea sp. | reverse complement strand
GAATCCGGCGCGACCACCGTCATCGGCGGCGGCGATTCAGCCAGCGCGGTCAAGAAGGCGGGAGTCGCCAAGCAGATGACTCACGTCTCGACCGGCGGCGGCGCCTCCCTGGAATTCCTGGAAGGCAAGGAACTCCCCGGCGTGGCAGCGCTAAACGACAAGTAGCATTGTAGAAATTGATCACTGAGCAGGAAGAACACTCTTCCTGCTCTTTTTATATATTCTCAAGGGTATAATCGCCAAAATTTATTGCTCTGGAGGAGAGTTATGGAAGCGCCACAGCCTGTAAATGAAGAAATATCTACAAAGAAGAAACAAACTCCGCTCGTCATCGCTGTTGTAGCAATTGTTTTATGTTGTTGCTGTCTTGTTCTGGCTGTAGCCGGATACTATGGCTATAACACCATGCGTACAACGAACAATGACGTCCAGCCTGTTGTCCCTGAAGATTCGCAAGTACCTCAAGATTCAGGCACGTATGAGCTTGGTGAAGCACCGACAGGTGGTTTGGGAAATGATATTTTACGCAATGATACGTGGCAATACGTTTCCCTTGCTGCGATCGGTCAGGGCTGCGATCAACCCATCGGTACCGATACAACTATCGATGTTTTGCAGGAGCCGCAGAACGGAGTTTGGGTCGAGCGGTGGAATGTTGCTTGTGCATCTAGTGATACTTATTCTTACGAGATCACGTTTACGCTCGATGACACGGGAACTACATTCGACATCAAACCATTACAGTAGGTAAAAAGGACGCTGAATTCTCAGCGTCCTTTTTTTATGATTTAACTCATCTGCTCCTGAGAAGCGATGTCATGTAAAATAGGTATACAAAACTGAATCGAAGGAAATTTGACATGCGTACACCCATTGTTGCTGGAAACTGGAAAATGAACAAGACGGTCACCGAAGCGCGTGACCTGGTCAATACATTGAGCACACCCTTGAGCGCAATCTCGGATGTGGAAAAAGTCTTGTGCCCGCCGTATATCGCTTTGACCACTGTTGCATCTCTGCTGCAAAGCACGGGCATTGGTCTTGGCGCGCAGGATCTGCATTGGGAAGAAAAGGGTGCGTTCACCGGTGAAGTAGCGCCGAACATGATCAAGGAATTTTGCGGTTATGTCATCATCGGTCACTCAGAGCGCCGTGCCTACTTTGGTGAAACCGATGAGACCGTGAACCGCAAAGTGCTCGCTGCGCTCAAGCATGGACTCACTCCCATTGTGTGTGTAGGTGAGACGTTGGATCAATACGAGTCCGGGCAGACGGCGGAAGTGGTTCGCCGGCAAATCAAGGCTGGACTGGCTGGTATCGACTCCGCTAACGCGGCGAAAATTGTCGTTGCCTACGAACCGGTTTGGGCGATCGGCACGGGGAAAGCCTCGAGCGGAGAGAATGCCAATACCGTGCACCAAAAGGTCATTCGTCCCGCGTTGAGCGAATTGTTTGGTGATGGCGGCGCGGACGCGATCCGTATCCAGTATGGTGGTTCGGTCACAGCATCCAATGCTGCCGAATTCTTTGCCTATCCCGATATTGACGGCGCGCTCGTGGGTGGAGCCAGCCTCAAGCCCGATGAATTTGTGGCGATCACAAAAGCAATCTCTGGACGATAGACCATAGACCGTTTGGTCTACAGTACACTGTCCACCATCCTCACCCATGAATCAAGTATCGGGTCTGTTTTGGTTCATTCTTATGCTTGTGCCGCTGATATTGCTTCAGCGGCTTTTGCATCGTGAGATCCAGGCGGTGTTCCTGATTCTCACTCGCGATGCGCGCATTACGATGGGGATTTTTTCATTTATCTTTCTGCCGGGTGTGTTCCTGCATGAGCTCAGTCATTTTGTAATGGCGAAGATCCTTCGGGTACCGACGGGACGTTTTTCCATACTTCCGCAATCCCTGCCTGATGGACGATTACAACTCGGTTATGTGGAGACCGCCAAGGCGGATATCGTGCGCGATTCGCTGATCGGTGCAGCACCGTTGATCGTGGGTACACTGTTTATCGCCTACGTGGCAATTGATCGGCTTGAAATGCGCGTTCTGTGGGATGTGCTGCGAAACGGGCAGATGAACCTGTTTTGGCTGGGAATGCGTGCCTTGCCGAATGTCCGTGATTTCTATTTGTGGTTTTATCTGGTGTTTGCGGTCAGCAGTACGATGACTCCCTCGGAGTCAGACCGCCATGCCTGGCTGGAGTTGGTCATTTCGGTGAGTGTGCTGTTCTCGATCACGTTGCTTCTCGGGGCCGGTCCCTGGATGTTGAGCAACCTGGCTCCACTGATCAGCAACTTTCTCGGATTTGTCGCTGTCATTTTTGGAGTGAGCAATCTCGTCCATGCGATACTTATTCTGCCGACAATGCTCATCCACAAACTGTTGACACGGCTGACAGGACTGGACGTTCAATAAGACGGCTAAAGGGATTTCCAAATTTTATAAATAGATTGTCTTTTGTTGTTGCGAATTATAGATGGCAACGATCCTGCGCCCATCACGTTGACTTGCCTCAAGCGCCTCTCGTTTTGCAGCTTCGAGATCCTGTTGTCCCGTGGCAATATCGAGATAGAACTCATGTGTGATCGGGTTGATCCACGTTCCGAGCCAGCAATCCGACTCTTTCAGTAATTTTTCGTTAGCAGTAATAAAGTCTCGAAGGGCATCAACCAACTCGATGGTCTGCGGAAGGATGCGCGTCCTGCCTGGATATTTGGGGAAGGACCAGATATCCATCGGAGGCAGAAACTGACAACGGTCCAGTTTGAATGCAGTGCCGCCTTTTTTGAGAGTTGCCGCTGCAATTTCATGGAGGTACTCTTCCCAGTTGGCAGGCTTTTCAACTCTCTTTTTATTCATAGAATTGCTTTTTCGCCATGTCTGTTGTTTATGTAGTTTTCTTTCGGCGGGTGGCGTAGAACTCTGCTCGTTCATTATTATTCAGTGTGCGATACAAATGTTCAAGTTCCTCGAATACATATGGATCAGGCTCTCCGTCTGCGTCCCATTCTTTTTCGAGTTGCAACTGGATATCGATTGCTTCGTTGATCCTGCCAAGAGCACGTAGCGTCCAGGCAATCATCCAATGAGCAATCCGGATTGTTCTTTTGTCGCCTTTGCGAATGCGTTCCTCCAGCGCAAAGTTGAACTCTACCAGAGCTTCTTCATACCGCCCCAGAAGATGGAGCGCGTATCCAATATTGTTATGGAGAGATGCTGCCCAGTTTTTGGCTTCTGATTGGGACGAGTTCTGCATGAATTCAATGGCTTTGTAATTCCATTCCAATTGTTTTTCGGGGTCTGTATCTACAACGGTCATCATATGCAGAGCATCAATCGCCAGGTGGTCGAGTCCTCCTTCCCGGGCAAGGTCAAAAGCTCGCATATAAGCCAGACGGGCTTGCTCTTTCTGTTCAGCGGTCTGAGATACTGGATCGTGAGTGGTAGATGCGTACGTCCGTCCCAATTCAAGGTAATAACGAACTTTTGCTTCCATGCAGGTATTCTGGATCTCGGGTTCGATCTCGGTAAGGATCTGTTGCGCCTGTGTGAAATCGCCTCGGATTCCATAAGTCCGGGCGATCTGTGTCTTAAGTATCAATGCATCATTGGCAGATGCAGTTGCCAGTGCAGAACGAAAGCGCTGTTCGCTTAACTCAGGCTTGTCATAGTCCCAAAGCTTCGTAAGATCGATGGACATCGTAACTCCTCTGCATATCCTGATAACGGCATGAATGGATACCGACTAAAAGCGCAATTTTATTGGATTATATGCCTGAATCTTTGAGAGATTTCAGGCAGTCTTTGATTGATCTGTATTGTGTATTGTTTCCTGTCTTGTCCGTGCTATAATGAAATTGCCCGTGGTCAGGGTGCCCCCCTCACTCTGACTGCGGGCACTTTTATTGAAGGAGTTACCATGTCCAAGCTTATTCCTGCTGCCGAGCGAGTGATCCGTGCTCGCACACTGATCCAACAGGCACGCGATCTACCCGTGCCACAGGGTGGATTGGGAAAGAGCGATTTTTCCTACATCGCCGGAATCAAGGATCTGTTGAGGCAGGCGCGCGACATGGTGAAGTTCATCCCACAGACAGCGGGTGTTTCCATGGAGATGAAAGATGAGGTCAAAAAAATCTATGAGGAGATCGAACAGGCGAACAAAGAGATCCTATATTCGTAATTTACTCACCCAAAAGTAATCTGATCAATTGAAAAGTTACAAGTAAAATATCTTGCATCTTATTTTTACATTGAAAGGGATGTGTTTTATGGATTGGATATCGACGATTCTTGCTGGTTCGGGTTTGATTACAATTATTTCAATTGTATGTTCCTGTTTGATCGCCGCGATTGTGTTGGGGGTAACAGGTTTCTTTCTCTATCGTATGTTCAAGGGCATGTCACAAAATAGCAATTTGGTCAAAACAGGTGTCCCTGCCCCAGCAGTTATTTTGGACGTGCAGGATACCGGTGTCACCATGAATAACAGCATGCAGGCACGGCTTACCCTGCAGGTGACTCCGGTTGGACGCCCGCCATTTCAGGCTGTGGCGACCACGTTTGTGAACCGTTTCCAGGTTGGGATGCTGGTGCCGGGCGGCTCTGTTCAGGTGAAGTACGACCCGAACGACATTACGAAAGTTGCAATTGAAGCTCTGAGTGCCGGTGGGATGAGCGCTGCAAACCTGCAAAGCGTCCAGGCAGCGGTGCTGGCACAAGACCAATATTATGAGCAACTGCGCAGAACGGGTGAAGAAGCGATCGCTACGATCCTGACTGCCGATGAAACCAATATTCGTGCCGCGGAAGGCGGGTCGGTGTTCCGCTTTACGTTCGAGGTGAAGCCGCGTATCGGTGAACCGTTCAAGGCTGAGACACAAGCCGCCATTGCAGACGCATCGCGTTATAAATATGCGGTTGGTAAAGATGTCTATGTCCGCTATGACCCGTACGGTGATAAGAAACAAGTCGCGTTGGATCGGGCAGCCAGTAATTAGTTTTCAAAGCCTGCTAGAATAAAAGATGAAGTGGATGAGCGACGGCTTGTCCACTTTTTTATATCCTTCGGCGGTGGTAGAAAATTCATCCCGATTCGTGTACAATCTTTTTATCCCATTTTCAAGGAGTCGAATGGATAGCACTTCAGAGAACGCAATCGAAGTTTTACATCTTCGTCGCACTTTTACATCACAGATCGGCGTGATCAAACGGACCACTCGGGAGATCATCGCTGTGGATGATATATCGTTCGAGATCCGGGAGGGGGAGTTGTTCGGACTCCTCGGACCGAATGGTGCCGGTAAGACCACTACCACCAAGATGTTGACTACGCTTCTTATTCCCACATCCGGGTCTGCCTCCGTTAAAGGATTCGACGTCGTCGCTCATGCGGACCAGGTTCGACGGCGCATCGGTTTCATTTTCGGAGGTGAGCGTGGATTGTACTGGCGTCTCTCCGGAATCGACAATCTTCGCTACTTTGCGAGTCTGTATAACGTGGATCCTGACGTTACCAAAAAACGGATCGAGTATCTGCTTGACATGGTAGGTTTGGCAGGACGCGGTGATGAAAAGGTGCAGGGTTATTCACGCGGCATGAAACAGCGTCTGCATGTGGCTCGTACATTGCTGCATAACCCTGATATCCTCTTTCTCGATGAGCCTACACTTGGACTCGATCCTGTCGGTGCACGTGAATTCCGCCAGGTCATTCTCAATCTGCAATCCGAAAAGAAGACGATCCTGCTGACTACGCATTACATGTTCGAAGCGGATGCGCTTTGCGACCGCATTGCCATCATCAACCACGGACGTATCATTGCTCTCGACACCCCCAGCGGACTTAAATCCAGGGTGGACGATATGAACGTCGTTGAAGTCGAAACATTTGGTTTGCCCGCTGCCATCGTGGAAAAACTAAGGGCATTACCGTTCGTAGACGCTTTATCGGTGGAGGACTATGAGCAGAAACAAATGCTCCTCGTCCAGACCACTCGTGGGGCAGAGGCGGTGCCCGACATCATGGGAGCCATCGAAGGTCAGCGCGTTGGCCGAGTCGTTGTCCGTGAGCCGACGCTTGAAGATGCGTATGTCCGTTTGGTGGGAGGCAGCGCATGAATGTCAAAGTCCTCTTTAAGTATTGGCGTACAGTGTTGACTGTTGCCGAGATGACGGTCCGTCAGCAAATGACTGACGGCTTTATCGTGTTCACCATGCTCTTCCAGCCGATCATCATCGCTGTGCTGGGACTGTGGATGCTCAAGGATAAAGGCGCAGACGCAGCCATGTTCGTCGTGGTCGGCAGCGGGTTAACCGGGCTCTGGTCGAGCCTGCTCTTTATTTCCGGCGGCAGCATCAATTCCGAGCGCTGGTCGGGAACGCTGGAGTCTCTGGTGGCGATCCCCACTCCGTTTGAGGTGGTGGTCTTTGGAAAGAATCTTGCCAACGTGCTTCAATCCCTGGTTTCGATGGTGGTTGGATATTTCATTGCTGCCTATGCATTTGGATATTCGTTGAATATTCAGCAGCCCCTGCTGTTCTTTACATCGGTGATCCTGGCGGTCATTGCCTTCATCAGTTTCGGCTTGATTATTGCACCCATCTTCGTAATGAACCCTGGCGTGCGTGCATGGCAGAACGCGATGGAGTTCCCTGTGTATGTTTTTTGTGGGTTCTTGTTTCCGATTGCATTATTGCCCGGCTGGACAACTCCGATCTCGTATCTGCTTCCACCGTATTGGGCAGCAGTTGCCCTTCATGGAACATCCACAGGCGGTGCTTCCTTGAATCAAACTCTCGTCGCTTGGGGCATGATGATGTTCTTTTCTCTTGTTGACCTGTTTGTTGCATCGCGTCTGTTCAAGCTCATGCTCTATAAGGCCCGCGCAGATGCAACATTAGGAATGGAATGAAGACTTTTAGGAATAACCTCCGTCTCTTCTGGCAGGGTGCACTACTCTCGTATATCGCACTTTTTCACTGGATGCGTCCGATTCAATACATGGCATCAAAAATCCTCATGCCATTGGCGCAGATGTTTTTCTTTGTCTATTTGGGGACCTATGCCACAGGTTCGCAGAATGCTGCATACTATATTGTCGGCAACGCATTGCAGATCGCGGCAGTCAGCGGCATCTACGGTATGACCATGTCCATTGGCGGTGATCGGGATAACGGCACGCTGGCTTATATTTTCGGCACGCCTGCGAATCGACTTGTGGTCTTCATGGGCCGTGCCTTTATGAACATTATGGATGGCTCACTCGGCGTTTTCATTGCGTTTACGTGGGGCGTCATCTTGATGGGACTCGATCTTTCGCAGACGAACATCCCTGCACTTGCCCTGGTCATTTTGATCACCACTATTAGTACTTGTGGACTTGGATTGTTGCTTGGCTGCCTTGCGTTGATCACTGTGAACGTGATGTTCGTCAATAACTTTGTCTATTTTCTGCTGTTGATCTTCTCTGGCGCGAATGTTCAAATGGATCAGATGCCTGCATGGGTCCAGTTTGTGTCATCAGGGTTGCCGCTTACGCGCGGGATTAGTGCGGCACGATTATTGGTACAGGGGGCAAGTTTTTCCGACATCACACCTTTGTTGTTGGGTGAACTGGGAATTGGACTGATCTATGGCGTGCTTGGCTATTTACTGTTTGCTGTCTTTGAAGTGGTTGCTAAGCGTCGTGGCACATTGGAAGTGTTCTAACGAATATCAACCTATAACAAAAACACGAAACACCTCTAAAGGGATGTTTCGTGTTTTTGTCCCACGCCACTTGTTGGTTAAGGGTTTGTGGTCGATGTGGCTGTGGCCGTCGCTGTGGCGGTAGCTGTACCGGTGGTTGCTGCGCTTCCACTTCCTACCACGATCACCACAAACACCTCGTCGCCGAAGAATTGACCACTGGCATTGGACATGCGCCAGTTGCCGCGCACAGTTCCGGCGGCGGATGGCGTGGTCATGGGAACTGAAATCTCAAAGACCGAGCCCGCCGAAACAGCGGATGTCAAGGTAAATGCGCTAGCGCCCATGGCGTTGCCGCCCGTCGATTGGAACTTGAATCCCGTCTCCCAGGCGCATGAACCGGAGTTCAGCACCTGCCAGGTTTTGGTGAACGCCTTGCCTGGATCCATCTGGGTGTTATCGGGGATGGTTACATCCTTGACGAACGTTAGTCCATAACAGGATTTGGTCGCTCCTCCTGCAGGTGCACCCGGTGTATTGGCCGCGCCAAACGGAGTCCCGGCTGTGCTGGTGGGAAGAGCCGGAAGCGTGGGGGCTAATGTCAATGTGGGAGCCGGTGTATCAGATGGCGCGGCGATCGCGGTCTGAGTTAGAGCCGCGGAGAATGTTTCTACTGCAAGGGTCTGAACCTGCACCATATCCACGGTCGGTGTTGCATCTGCCGCATTTCCTCCGCCACATGAAGCGATCAACAGCGCACCCAGTGCCAGGACAATCTGTGCTTTCATTAATCGAGTTTTAAGCATTCATACTCCTTTCCAAAAGAGGCGCTATTTTACCCGCATTTTGTCCCGCGATTCCCATACGACTATCCTACAAATTTCCTACGCCCAACTTGGCAGCGGTTATAATCTTTTCCATGATCTATTTGGATTATTCCGCCACGACTCCTGTGGATTCGCGCGTTGTAGATGCGATGGCGCCTTATTTTTCCGCCTCGTTCGGGAACCCATCGTCGGTTCACCGTTATGGACAGGTTGCCGAAGCTGCGGTCGATACGGCGCGTGAGAACGTTTCCAGCTTGTTGAATTGCAAGCCAGACGAAATTGTTTTCACTTCCTGCGGTTCTGAATCGGATAACCTTGCCATTCGCGGTGCGGCATATGCGATGCGCGAAAAGACCGGCGCAACATGGATCCTTGCCTCGCGCACGGAGCATCCTGCTGTTACGAATACATTGAAGCACCTTGAAAAATACGAAGGCTTTCATATCGAATGGCTCGATGTGGATGAGTACGGACGCGTAACCCCCGAGACCGTTGCCAAAGCCATCTGCAATGAGACGGCGGTTGTTTCAGTGATGTATGCCAACAACGAGATTGGGACGATCAACCCAATCAAGGAGATTGCAGGCATCTGCCGTGCAAATCAAGTTTTATTCCACACTGATGCTGTGCAAGCCGCTGCTTATTTGCCTGTGGATGTTCAATCCCTCGGCATGGATATGATGTCGCTTGGCGCACACAAATTTTATGGACCGAAAGGCGTGGGCGCGTTATATGTCCGCAAGGGAACGCCGCTCATCTCTCACCTCACCGGAGGTGGACAGGAATTCAACCTGCGTGCCGGAACGCAGAACGTTCCATACATCGTTGGCTTTGCGGAAGCGTTGCGACTGGCAACCGAAGAGCGTGAACAACGTGTTGCACATGTTCAACCGTTGCGTGACATGATCATTGGAACCGTCCTCGAAACAATCTCTGATTCTCGCTTGACCGGTGATATGAAATCCCGCCTCCCGCACCACGCCAGCTTTGCCTTCAAAAACGTGGACGGGAATTTATTGTTGACTCTTCTTGATGCAGCTGGTTTTGCCTGTTCCTCAGGTTCTGCCTGCAAGACGGGCAACCCGGAACCCAGCGAAGTGATGAATGCCATAGGCTTGCCCCGTGAGTGGGGATTGGGCTCTCTGCGGGTAACACTGGGTAAAGACACCACATCAGAAGATGTAGTGTCGTTCCTGAAAGCATTGCCTGCTCTTGTCGAAAAGTCCCGCAAACTTGGAAACTGAAGAACTTCTGCTATTATTTACCTATGTCCAAAGTTGTCGTCGCCATGTCTGGAGGAGTGGATTCCTCCGTTGCCGCCGCCCTGCTTAAGGAGCAGGGTTATGATGTTATTGGGATGATGATGCGGCTATGGAGTGAACCGGGCAAGGAAGATTCCAATCGCTGCTGTACTCCCGACTCGATGGGACAGGCACGTCGTGTGGCAGCAAAACTGGATATTCCCTTTTATGTTGTGGATGCGAAGGACGTTTTTCGCAATACGGTCGTGCAATATTTTCTTGATGGATATGCCCGCGGTGAGACGCCGAACCCATGTCTGGCGTGTAACCGCCAGATCCGCTGGACGTTTTTGCTCGATCATGCATTGGCTCTTGGCGCTGAGTTCATGGCGACAGGCCATTATGTGCGGATCAAGAAAGACACAAGTGGAAAAAGTGAATTATTGCGTGCCGTGGATAAGAGTAAAGATCAATCGTATGTCCTGCACGTATTGCCACAGGATAAGTTAAAGCATGCGTTGTTCCCGGTGGGTGATTATCCTAAGCCAGAGATCCGTGCCATCGCGGAAAAATATGGGCTGCCCACGGCATCGCGCAAAGATTCACAGGACTTATGTTTTCTGGCCGGAGAGGATTATCGCAACTTTCTGCAGCGCAACGCGGCAGAGATGTTGACGCCGGGAGAGATCGTCACGCGCGATGGGCGATCGCTGGGCGAACACAGTGGGCTTGCGAACTATACCATTGGTCAGCGCAAGGGGTTGGGTTTGGCATCGCCAGTCCCGTTGTATGTGTTGGGAAAGAATGCGGTCACGAATACGCTTGTCGTTGGAACACAGGAAGAATTGGGGTCGAACGAATTGATGGCACGCGACGTCAACTGGGTGAGCGGGGATGTACCGGCCGAACCATTCCGGGCTGAGGTGAAGATTCGCTATACGGCGAAGGAAGCCTGGGCAACGGTTACGCCATTGGACGGCGGACAGGCCAAGGTCCAGTTCGATGGACCGCAACGAGACATCACGGCTGGTCAGGCGGCAGTCTTCTTTCAGGGCGACCTGATGCTTGGCGGAGGGATCATCCAGTAAATGTTTTGCGTATAGGCAAGAAGAAGCGCGTTGGCGCGTATTCATCCTTTTCAGGATGTGAGGTTGTGGGTCCAGGTTATTGAGTAGTTTTTGAAAGCGGGTTTAAATGACCATTCCAACACTATTGCTTGCCCTTCTCATTGCGTTGTTTTATGGCACGTTCTATCACCTTGTGCGTGGCGGGAGTTTCTGGCGACTGCTTTTGTACCTTGCTTTGAGCATCTCTGGCTTTGTCCTGGGGCATTGGGTCGGGCTTTGGCGCCACTGGATTTTGATCCCCATAGGTACCCTCAACCTTGGGCTTTCCTCCACGGGTAGCCTTCTTTTGTTGGTGCTGGGAGATTGGCTTAGCCGCATCGAGACGAAACCGGAAAGCAAGGTATAATCTTCGCCTGCCCTGAAGCACAGACGGAGCCTTGCAGAGGATGTTTTTGCAAGGTTTTTGCTGAAAATACAAAATCAAAGAGTAGTACATGGAACAACTAAAATTTCTTTTCGATCTGTTTTTGCATCTCGATGAATACATGGCGCGTATTATCGCCGATTATGGTGCATGGACCTACGGGATCCTCTTCTTCGTCATTTTTATGGAAACGGGCTTTGTCGTTACGCCATTCCTGCCCGGTGACTCACTGCTGTTTGCGGCGGGGACATTTGCCGCTCTGGGTTCATTGAATGTCTGGCTCCTGATCGGCCTGTTGATGGTGGCTGCCATTGGCGGCGATACGGTCAATTATTGGATCGGTCATTATATGGGTGACCGTGCCTACAATGTCAAGTGGATCAAGAGGGAATATCTCGATCGCACCCACGCCTTTTTCGAAAAGCACGGTGGCAAGACAATATTCCTTGCCCGCTTTGTCCCGATCGTGCGCACATTTGCCCCATTTGTAGCCGGTATGGGACGCATGTCGTATGGTTATTTCTTTTCCTACAATGTGTTTGGTGGCATTATCTGGGTATTGACCTTTACTCTGCTCGGTTACTTCTTTGGCAATCTGGAATTCGTGAAGAAGAACTTTGAGCTGGTCATCTTCGCCATTATCTTCATTTCGGTCATTCCTGCTGTCTGGGAGGCAGTCAAAGCACGGCGAGAGATGAAGGTGGAAAAAGCGAAAGCGGAGACACCGTGATGTTCTGGGCAGGTCTTAGACCTGCCCATATTTTTACCTTATGAAGTGGCTTGCTGTTCTTTTTACATTGTTTATTCTGCTCATTATTGTGATGGCAGATAGAGGAGTCCTGGCTCATTATCTGGGATTTCTCTACTTATATCCGTATGGCGATAAGGTGGGACATTTCTTTCTGTATGGGATTCTGGCTTTTTTGTTGGATCTGACTCTCTTTGGTTCGGTTCCGCCACAAAGCCGGAAGTCACTCGCCGTGAAAACGGGCTTGATCCTTGCCCTGTTGATCGGACTCGAAGAATTCTCGCAACGATATTTTTCCAGCCGCACATTCGATCTTGTCGATCTGGCGTTCAGTTACCTGGGCGTTTTCTGTTTTTCGTGGCTTGCCTTGAAAATAAAAAAGTAGGACGAGACCGAAGCCTCGTCCTACGTCAAACGGGGGAACTTTAACTTATGGGACCGTTACGAAATCAAACGGCTCAGACCAGAGACTGGGACCATTGATGCCTTTTGTCTGCACCTTCCAATAGTAGGCAGTTCCAGGGAGAAGATTGGTGGTGAACTGGTACTGCGATACATTGGGTGGCAGGACAATCGTCTTGATGAGAACCGGAGTGGTTCCAGCTTTCCAAACCTGAAGAACATAGCCAG
>CAZKSG010000135.1:0-12654 GCA_964555335.1 uncultured Anaerolinea sp. | reverse complement strand
GCACAAGGACTTCCCGTGCTGGTGCATGAGTTCAAATCGTTCCCGGTTGTGGCAACATACCAGGTGGTGGCAGCAAGGATGACCACACCACCGGTGGAGGATTGACCGGAGGCTACATCTGTAGACGGCAGTGCATCAGTAGGAAGGGGTGTCGCGCCTACATCAGGAATGGGCGTTTCTGTTACAGGTGGAGTCTCAGGTGTCTCAGTGGGTGGGGCATCTTGCACAGGCTCTGTTTTGCTCACATGCCATGCCGTGTCGATCTGATTGAAGTGCAGGCTGAGTTGTCCTGTTTGCGCATTGATCAGAATCAACTCGCGAACAGGCAGGCTATTGCCAGCCGCTGTCACTTCCATGCGCCAGACCAATTCAGGAGGGCGGATACTTGGTGCGATCAAGCTTTCATCGAAGACCCATAGTTCAGGTTCACTAACGACGAATTCTGCGGGCGTATCAGCGTACCACTTTTGGGTCGCCTTCAGAGCCGTCTGACGCGCTTGTTCAGAGTCAATTGTCGGCCGGGTGGGAAGCGAAAGTCCAAGGGATACTTCTCCGCTGATCGAGTAGAGATCACCGTTGTCGTTTGTGTTGACGATCAACTCACCAGCCATCACCGGAATACCCTGATAGTTTTGCTGATAACGCGCAGTAATACGTCCATTATCAAGACGGTGGGATTGCACCTGTGAAAGATCGCGCCCAGGATTGGTCAACCCGAATTCCGGTGCAAACCGTTTGGCAAGCGCCAGCGCTGGGTCTGCTGGACGTGATCCGCCTGGGGAAACACCCAAAGCCTGTGCAGCAGCCACGAATCGTCCGCTCTCCGGACCGATGAAGCTGATCCTGCCGCTATCGGCGTTCGTCTGTCGTTTGATCCCATCCTTCCCCTGGGCAAGGACAGGCGACGAGCTCAAGGCGTTGAAAAACAAGGTCGATATGACAAGAAATGATGTAAACCTGCGGGTGAATGAACGGATTGCTAGCATGACAGCCTCCTTTTCTATTTCTACTATCGCATATCCGGACTGCCAAAACCATAGAACGAACTGCCAAAAACCGCCACTTTCCATCTGAAGCGGTAAACCGATTTCCCCCAAGGACCATTGGAAAACAGAATCAGTTGCTGGACATGCTGCTCATTCGTTTGTTCTTTTCCATGAGCAGGCGTGCCAGCCCACGCAACGCATTTCGACGCGTACGATTGAAGGTCCCCTCAGAGATATACAGGCGTGCCATGATCTCGCGGTTCGGGACGCCCTCCACATAGGCATCATGAAGCACAGCATAGCTGTACCACATGCGCGGCAGCGGCTCATGCGGACGTATCCCCACCGGGCGGAACGAGTCGATGGCTTCCAGCAATACCTTCTGTAATTCCTTGCCGCGTTCCACGTGCGATTGGGCGCGGATGCCGGCCCACTCGGCAAGCGGAGACTGCCCCAACACAATGAAATCAGCGTAATGGCGCAACCCGTCTTCCACCAGCTTAATGAAATCCCCATTCGGATTCACAGAGATCGATGCGATCATTTCGTTGGCTGCAAAACTCATTGCATTGTTCTCTACATGAGTGTCATTCATTGCCTGCTGGGAATATTCCACCATCCTGTTACCCAACATGACGATCTTGCCAATATGCTCGGCTACTTCGGCCAGCAGATCCAGGTCGCCTGTGGAGTAATCCAGTTTGGACAGATGTCTGTCGATGCCAACCACAGCCACCTGCGCCTGCCCATCGAAGGCGGGTGCGATCCATGCCAGGGAGGATAACGACTCAGCCTTGGGATGGGACACATCCTCACACAAAAAATCAGATGCAGATATCCCGCTTCCCATCGGAAGGGATAACTTGCTGGCCAGAACGATGAATTCATCCCCCTGACGGACAGCGACAAAACCACCTGGCGCATGGAGCGTTTGGCAAAGCAGGTCGAGTCCATCCTGCAAGGGTGCCTTCACCGCGTCAGCACTCGCACTTGCGATTTCAAAGCGATGCAGTTGCTTGCGGAACCAGCTCTCATTCCGCATGCGCTGGCGCTCCAAAAACTCACGCACCAGATCATACGATCCAAGCGTGACAATGGCCAAACCAACCACAGATGAAAGATACTGCACTGACATGCCCCTGTCCCATGCAACGAACCCATACAGACCAGCCAGCCCCAGCACGGAAAATGTGGTCAATGGGAAATCCTGCAACGTGGCCCGTCGCTCGGTCCAGATCTGGTGACGCGCGACAGCCAGATTGAGGATGAAAATTCCCAGAAACGCCAGTGTATCCTGAATGATACGAGGTGCCGGCGATGTGCCTCCCAACGAAATCACGCCGTAAATCACAGAAAGCACCGGAAAGATCGACGCTACAAAATAGTATTTGCCGCGTGAGGTTAGACCAACACGGTCACTGACCAGCAGATTCCACATGATGCCGAAAGAAGCCAGGAACTGATAGAGGCTATAGAGCAGATAAGGTGGAGCATTGTTCATGTGGGCAACATGCAACGCGTTGCCTTCCTCCCTAATGAATGCTCCCGGTTGTAAAAGTAAAAAAATGGAAACAACACCCAGACTATAAATTCCCCTTTTCACCCAACGGAAACGCTGTTGGTCGCGTTTCGACATTACCTGATAGATCAGGCTGTACCAACCCCCAAGCACGACCACCAACAGAACTGCACGGATCGCAGCCGTTCCCGGTATTTGGACAAATACATTGTTATAGGCCCCATAGAAGAAACCCGAAAGTGCCAGGGAAACAACCACCATCCGCATTGTCATGGTATTGGGGAACCCCCTGGCAAAGAGGTAGAACGCCATCCACAATGTGACTGCCATGGCAAGAAGATCGACAAGAATGGTTGCCTGAAATAACATACTATCCAACCTTATGTCCAGACCACTAACAGATAATGCACCACAGTATTAGTATATAGAATACGGATTTTTAGGGGTCAGGTCAAGCTACAGAAGAACTCAATATGAATTTGAAATCAGGCAGAATGTCCCAGTTCAGCCGTGCACTCCCCCTGCGGAAGTTTCGGCAAGCGAACGTGGACGCGGTCGGGCTCCAACAGAATTTGTAAAACGAACCTTGCGAAGGTTATATACCTTCGCAAGGTTCGGATTCTATTTCTTGATGGCTTTGGAACAGTCTCGTTACTGGATAAAACCCGCCAATGCCCCCTGTGGATTGATAATATCCTGAAGTGCGGAATAAGGAATTAATACCTGTTGTGGCCCGGCCGCGTACGGTGCGACCTGGTATTCATCGAAGGTGATCATCAAACCATCTGGCGCGATATTCCAACGGCTGTAATTCTCAGGTTTCGGCTGTGCACCCTCTGCGAACGGACCCTCAAAGAATGGCTGCTTGCTGAGTTCGGCAACACAGTAGTTCGAGATGGAGCCGAGATAATCCATGTTCGGCAGAAAGAGGTCTGCCAACACCAGTTCCCTGCCTTGAGCGAGATCGTAATTAAGCGTAATACTGTAACTGCCGGGATGCGCCGCGCCATCGGAGTAAAAATGAAAATCGAACTTGAAACTCCAGATATCGCCCTTCTGTGACACCACTGTATAAACAGCTTCCAGAAAACTTCCATTGGCAATGGTGGGATAGGTATTCTCTTGAAAACTCTTTCGCCACATATCCACTTCTTTGGTGACGAGTTCGCTCAATCGCTGATCGAATGCCGCCACACGCGGATCGTCGCTTCCGGTGAGTTGAGGGATCTGCGCTTTGAGCGTGAACGACGGCGATTGGCTGGACTCCTCAAACGGCATGGAAAGGACAGTCACCTGCTGGCTGAGCAGCGGGGCGGGTGTATCTGTCGCTGGTATAGGTGATGGAATAACAACGATTGCTGTAGGCATTGGTGTGGATACAGGTGCAAGTGCGTTACAGGCAAGGATAAGGAATAGTCCAAAGCTTGATAAAAGAAATACATATATTCGATTGAATTTCATAGGATTCTCCATGGAGAGTTAACGTACCTGGGCGCGTTTATGTTTCCGTATTACAAGGGGCTGTTACTTGAGTTTAATTCCTTCAGGATCTCCAAGGCTTCCTGCTTTCCCCCATAACCGTTCTCGCCCCCGGGCCCCACGCACGAAGGACATCCATCGGCACAGGAACAGTGGCTGACGAGTTCCAACGCACGAGCGATGAGTTCGTCGTTCATCTCAAATAATTTTTCACTGAACCCGATCCCTGCCGGGACGAGATCGTATAACACAACGGTAGGTTGTCCGAAGTTCTGATTTTCCACTGGCTCCACGTGAGTGCCCAGGTCGCCTGCATCGCACATCAGGAAGAGCGGCGCGAGGTTTCCCAACACATACGCCAGCCCGGAGAGTCCACTGCGCATGCGGACGTTCTGCTCCACTTTGTGATGACAGGACGGGCAAAGCGTGGTCAGGTTTTCGAGGCGGTTCGCTTCCATATAGGAAGGGAACGCACGGAACGGCACCTTATGATGAACATCGTGCTGACGCCCTGCCTCCACCGCGCCACAAACCTGGCAGGTGAATTTATCGCGTGTGCGTACACGCTCGCGGGTCTTCGCCCAATCGGGGCCGTAGTTGTTCGGGTCGTTGGTCCAGGCTCCGGCTTCGCGCAGACGCGTCACCGTCGCTTCAGAGAGAGAGACCCAATAGCCGGTGGTCATCAAGTCGGTGGGAGGCAGGTCGAGCGGTTCCTCTCCCAGATTCTCGTGTGTGTACCAGCGTCGCTTGCGGAAGCCGGTCACCTGGGTCGTTACCTGTAGTTCGCCCCACTTCTTCTCGCCGCCGGGGATATTGGTTCGAGCGCTTTCCGACAATGCTGTGACTTCTGTGCCTCGCAGCGGCTCGGTGTAATAATCGCTTTCGACAGGCTTCAAATGCGCAACGTGTTCTTCCAGATTCAGGTCTTTCACAAAATACTGCTGCGCTTCATGCAAATAGATCGCACCGGGATGCACCATCCACAACGCGCTTTCGCCATCAATGGTTCCCACGATCCACGGTCTGTCGTCATCGGTCACGGATTGCAATACCACTCCCTGCGGCGAGGCAGACCGCAGCGAAATATTTGCAGCCGGATATTGGTCCGCCATCCAATAATATTTATCGTGCGAGAGATGGGCTTCATTATTGGAAAGCAGAAATTGGAGATACTCTTCAACAGTTTCTCCAGCTAACGTGCCAAAGTCTTCACCCTTTTGGAACGGCAATTCGAACATGGCACAACGCAAATGTTCGAGCAGGATCAATAGATGATCTGGGTTCACCAACGCCTGCTCCGGCGAACGGTCGAAGAAATATTCGGGATGATGCGCCAGGAATTGGTCGAGCGGAGTCGCCGAAGCAACCAGCACCGACACTGCGGATTCAAGCCCGCGTCCCGCACGACCTGCCTGCTGTCTCGCTGAAGCGACAGTACCCGGGTAGCCGACCAGGACCGCCGCACCCAATCCGCCGATGTCGATCCCCAATTCAAGAGCATTCGTGGCGACGACAGTTTTCACGGTTCCCTCGCGCAATCCTTTTTCGATCTCACGGCGCTGCGTCGGCAAGTATCCGCTTCGATAGCCACGGACAACAGATTTGGGACTGGGCAGGGACTCATAATCGATCAACGGCGATTCGGGGCTGGAATCTGGGGTTAGGCCACCTTGCAGATAGCTCAGAATAATTTCGACGCTTCTTCTGGAGCGCGCAAAGACCACTGATTGAACATTGCTGGTAAGCAGATCCTGTGTAAGCCGGACAGCTTCGAGCAGGGAACTCTTCCGCAAGCCGAGGGCTTCATCCACAATGGGTGGGTTGTACATAATGAAGTGCCGTGGTCCACGGGCGGAGCCGTCGTTGTCGATCAAGTGGACAGGTTGTTCGATGAGTCGCTCGGCAAGTTGTTGGGGATTGCCAATGGTTGCCGATGCAAGGATGAACTGCGGATTCGCACCATAGAAACTCGCCACACGTTTGAGTCGGCGGATCACGTTGGCTACGTGCGACCCAAACACCCCGCGATAGGTATGGGCTTCGTCGATCACGACATACTTCAGGTTCGAGAAGAACTCCAGCCAGTTGGTATGATGCGGCAGAATGCCTGTGTGCAGCATGTCGGGGTTGGATAACACGATACGGGCATTCTTGCGAATGGCAGAACGATCTTTTTGAGGAGTATCACCATCGTAGATCGCAGGTGCGAGGTACGATGTATCACGTGTCAGGTAAGTACTTAATGTCTGAAGGTTTGAAAGTTGATCCTGCGTCAGCGCTTTTGTGGGAAAGAGATATAGCGCTCGCGCGTTGGGAAGTTCGAGTAACGATGCAAAAACAGGCAGGTTGTAGGCTAATGTCTTTCCGCTGGCTGTGCCGGTGGAAAGGATGATATTCTCCCCCGTGCGCGAGTGGGTCCAGGATTCGAGTTGGTGGGAGTAGAGGGAATGGATCCCAGCGGCGAGGAGGGTCTGTTTAATGGGAGAGGGCAGATCGTCTGGAAAGGGACCCGTCTGTGCGAGGCGCGAGGGCAGCGTCTGCCAGGCGACCAGGTTGGGGGCGGTTTGCGCGTCCCGTTTCCAAAAATCCAAAAGAGAGACAAGAGGCATGTTTATGCGATAGCGACTTTTTCCCGTTCGAGCAGGCGAAGGGCCAACGCACCCACCCCAAGGGGAATCCAGAACGTGATGCCACGATAGGCCAGGGTGATGATAACGGCCTGGCTCCACGGTACGCGCAGGGAGGATAACGCAAGAGGCATGATGCCTTCCACAATGCCGATGCCCGACGGTGTGGGCGAAACGATAAGGAATAAATAAGAAATGGCAAATCCCCCGATGATCGTCCCGGCGGAAAATGGGACCTGGAAGGCAAGGAAGGTAAATGTGAGAACGCCCATTAGAAGCGACTTGTTCGCAAAGGAATACAGCAGTGGGACAATGAGGCTGCGCGGCCGCTCTGGCAGGGACTTAAGGTCATCTGCCATTTCCTGGGCAAACTCGTGGGCGCGTGTTTCGCTGAGATACTCGCGATGGATGAACGGCCGGGCAACGCGATTGACAAGACGCGCCATCCACGCAAGGGCATTGCCCAGCGCTGTGGCAGAACGCGAACCGAGATATAACAAAAACCCAAGAGCTGCCGCGATGGCAAAGATGACCGAAGACGCCGCGATCTCGGAAGGGTTGAGGTCATTGCGTCGAAAGAGGACGATGAGTCCTAACGCGAGAACGACCATGAATGCAATGTAGTCGAAAAAAATGTAGAGCATGCTCGCCACAGTCGCCTTCCCGGGGGAAATGTTGCGGCGGTTGGCGTTGCTGATGAAGACAGCCATGCCTCCCATGCCGGCACTGGGAGCCACGATATTGACGAAGTTCGCTGCAGCGCTTAGGAGTGCGAGTTTGTATACAGTCTCATCGACACCCAACATGAGGTACAACGACCGAAAGGTCAGCCCGGCGATTGCGAACCAGCCAAGTTGTACGATCAACGCCAGCAAGACGAACCAGAAGTTCCCTTGTTGAAGTGTTTGCAAAATGGTTTGAAGTTCTCCAAAGCTCAAAAAGACAAACCCCGCGCCGAGGAAGAGAACGATGAAGAATATGAATTTCCGCATATAGGAAGGATTATACACAGAGAACACGGTTCAAAACCGTTGTAAATTTTCGGGAAAATAAAAACCTTGCGAAAGCCGGGACCTTCGCAAGGTTCTGTATTCAAGTCTTTTAGAATCTAGTTACGCCGCCGTCCACCGACGAGGAAGACATAGTACAACAGTTGTAGTACTGCGGTGATAAGCCCGGCCACATAGGTCAACGCAGCGGCATTGAGCACGCTATTGACGCCGCGCCGTTCCTCTTCGGTCTGAATGATACCGGTGGAGTAGAGCAACTCTTTGGCGCGGGCCGAGGCGTTGAATTCCACAGGCAATGTTGCCAGGGCAAAGAGAGCGCCGCCTGAGAAGACGAGCACACCCAGCCAGGCAAGATTGGTGATGCGCAGGAAGAGTCCCAGCATAATGAGGATCCATCCCAGGTTCGAGCCGATATTCACGGCAGGGACCAACGCAGAACGAACCTTCATCGGGAAGTACTCCTCCGCATCCTGCATGGCATGACCCAGTTCATGAGCCGCAATGGCCACCGAAGCTACAGACGGACTGGCGTACACACCCTGGGACAGATAGAGTGTCTTATCCCGTGGGTCGTAGTGGTCGCTCAACTGGCCGGCTACGCCCGCAACCTGCACCCCATACAGGTTGCCGGTCGAGATCAGCCGTTGTGCAGCCTGTGCGCCGGTCAGCCCGCTGCTGGCGCGGACGCGGCTCCATTTGTTGTATGCCGAGCGTACATACCATGAGGTCAACCCCATGAGGATGAACGCCGGGATCATGAAGATCAAATAGGTTGGATCAAAGAACATCATTGTTACCTCTGTTAGAACACTAGTGACCTACGGGGGTCGCCTCTGGAACATGGGTCGGCATGGATGTGGGGATGGCGGTGTTGTTGATGATCGCGTTGAGCGTTTCGATGGCCGCATCCAGTTGTGGATCGAGCCCCGCTTCGAAATCAGCGGCGGTGAGCTCCACGATCACATCCGGGGTCAACCCTACATGGTCGATCGCGCGCTCCTTGGGGGTAAGCCATTTGGCAATCGTCACACGTGCCGCACCCTGGTCATTGGAGAGCGGTTGCCAATTCTGCACAGACCCCTTTCCATAGGACTGCACGCCTACAAGTTTTGCACGCCCATAATCCTGCAATGCGCCAGCCAAGATTTCCGATGCCGACGCAGAACCTTCGTTAATTAATACGACGATCGGCACTTCCGTCGCGCGTCCATTGCCGAGCGCCTTATATTCATCGCGTTGGCCATCGCCATACTTCTCGTACAGGATTACACCCTTATCGATGAATTCAGACGATACTTCCACCGCCGTGGACAAATATCCACCGGGGTTATTGCGCAGGTCAATGATGATACCGCGCGGGTTTTTCGCCATCAATGTATCGAGTGTTTCGCGCAGCTCAGATGTGGTCTTCTCGCCAAATGTGTTGATATCCACATAAGCGATACCATTATCGAGCATCTTGCCATCGGCGCTGCGGATGACGATCTCAGCGCGAGTGATGACAAACTTTAACGGCTCAGACTCACCCTCACGTGCGATCGTTAAAGTGACCTGGCTCCCATCTGGGCCTAACACCTTTAAACGAGCCTCTTCCGGGGCGACTCCCGTCATATCCACACCATCGATGGCGATAACCTTGTCACCTGGTTTCAGCCCGGCTTCTTCGGCCGGCGACCCGGCAATGGGACTGATGATGGTCAGGTATTCGCCATCGGTATCCACATATGCACCGATGCCCTCATAGGAGCCTTGCAGAGAGGATGTCTGGTTCTCATAGACCTGGGGTTCCATGTAAAAGGTCTGCTTATCGCCGAGTGCATCCATCATGCCACGGATCGCACCCTGCATGAGAGCCACATCGTCAACGGGTTGGTCCACATACTGCTGATGAACGATATTCCATGCCTCCCAGAACGGGACAAACAAGCTTTGTACTTCACTGGGCGTGCTCGCCTGCTGGTCAGTCGTCGGTTCAGCCGATTGAGGGAGAAGATTACTAATGCCGGGAATTGCCCCACCAGAAGGCAATAAATGACCGGTAATAAACCCGCCAGAGAATGCCCCTGCAAGCAGAATAATGGCAATAACACTACCCATGATTATTTTAAAGGTTTTGTTCACAAGGCCTCCAATAGATATACGATACAAAGATACTATGAGGTGATTAAAAGATGCTGAATTCAGTGTATGAACGGTGTAAAAAATATGTCACGATTTCCACCCTGCATAATATCCGGTAATAGAACGCGTTTACTCTTCTTTTTTGCTGTTTTTCTGCAATTCCTCCATTTTTTGGCGCAATTCATCCATGGATTTGTTCGCCTGGCTGTCGAGCGGTTTACTCAATCCCTGCTTCAGGGCGTTCATCCAATGAGAGTTCCCGCCTTTGGCCGCGCCCCGGGCAATGGCGAACATCACAACGTTCGCACCCACAATGAGCAAAATAAAGATCAACGCGCCGATCATTACGTTTCCAGATTCCATGTTCGTTCTCCTGAATTCCATTTCATTGGGAGGGGGTCACCTTCCAAACGAAATTCTAATCGCCAAGCAGAACAGGCAGATCCTTCCAATCGGTGAAGACACCGCTGGCGTCAGCGGTGGGGATGTCGCTTCCATATAAAAGACTCGCCATGCCTACCTGCAATGCGGCACGGGTGGTGCGCGGCAGGTCATCGATCATGACGCATTTTCGCGGGTCAGGCTCGTCGGCCAGGTCCATGGCGATGGCGAAGGATTCGGGCATCGGCTTGCAATAGGGATCCACGGCATTGATATCCACAATGGTATCGAAGAGATCGTCCAGTTCGAGCGTTTGGAGAACGCGCCGGGCGTGGGGAATATCTGCGTTGGTAAAGATCAACTTCCGGCCTGGTAACGAAACGATGACTTCGCGCACGACCGGGTTGGGGGTCAGGTAATCCTTCAAGGGCAGGTCATGCACATAAGCCAGGTATTCACCCTTATCCACTTGATGGTGCTTTTGCAGGCCATTCAAGGTGGTTCCATAGGTCGTGAAATAATGCTCGCGCAAGGCAGGGATATCTGCTTCGGGGATGGCAAGCTTCTCACGCATATACAGGTTCATGCGTTCCTTGATGGCGTGCCAGAGTCCGGTCGATGCGGGGTAGAGAGTGTCGTCGAGGTCGAAAAAGAGAGTGGTAAATCGCATTGGGCGATTATACCGTCAGGAAGCTTTGTCTATTTCAGCCGCTGGTTAAAGAATTCGACCGTACTCTGAATGAATTGCTGATCGCCCTCGCCATAAAATGTATGCGGCATGTTCTCGTAGTACGTGCAATCCACATCCTTACCCAATGACTGAAGCTGGCTGCACGTCGTCTGTGACCACTCCATCGGCACGAGTGCATCGGCTGTGCCGTGATGAATACTGACCGCGGCCGTGATGTTTGCAAAGAAGTACATGGGTGAAATGGAAGTGAGCGCCTCCACCGGGATATTCAGCTCATCCAGCCCGCGCGTCTGGCCAGACCATTCACGGATGGCATTGTAATTCTTCTCTTCGTCGCCGCTCATGGCTGCGTACAGAACCGCCGCTTTGACATCGTTACTGACCGTGAGGACACGCGTCGTGATCCCGCCGCCCATGCTGTGTCCCCACATGCCAATCGCATTTGGGTTCGCGTTCTTCAACGGATCGGTCCCACCGCTTTGCGACTGGACCAAGGCGATGAGATTCAAGACATCGATAGCCATGCCCACTCGGAAGAGATTCTCCCCATCGTCAGACGGACGATATCCGCGCAAGTTGGGATGCAGCACAACATAGCCTGCCGTTGCAAGTGCATCAGCATAATGGGCGGTGTAATCGAGCGTATCGTAGATCGCCGGGTCGATGTAGCCATGCAGGGCAATAATGACCGGGTAGACCTGGTCGTCGTTGGGGATGTTCGCGAATCCGTAAATGGTCAGCCCATCGCTTGGATAACGGATAAGGTAACGAGTGAAATACAGGTTATGATCCATCACTTCCAGGAACTCGATCTCTCCGCCGCCATAGGCACGCGAACGCAGATAAGCATTGCTCCATTCATAATAAGGGTCAGGAGTTGGGGAGGTCGTTGGGACTGAAGTTGATGTTGCGACTGGAGGAAGAGTTGCTATGGCAGAAGGCGTTTCCGTAAAGGCAGGCAATACTGTCGGAACAGCCGCAGGTGTTTTCATCACAGAACAGGCTGCCAGCAAAAGTGCCAGCCATGGAAGAAACTTCTTCATGGAATAATTATAGCCTTCGACGGGTATAATCCTGTCATGCCCATCCGTTTGCTTTCCTCTGAGGTTGCATCGCAGATCGCTGCGGGAGAGGTGATCGAGCGCCCCGCTTCTGTAGTGAAGGAACTTCTGGAAAACTCCCTCGACGCAGGCGCACGTTCCATCACGATCACGATCGAAGAAGCGGGGAAAAAATTGATCGAAGTGGCGGACGACGGATCTGGCATCCCCTCCGACGAATTGGAATTGGCTGTAGCGCGTCATGCGACGTCGAAGCTGGTTCGCTCCGATGATCTTTTTTCCATCTCCACGCTTGGGTTCCGCGGCGAGGCCCTGGCTTCGATCGGCTCTGTCTCACGGATGACGGTCACATCGCGGGTTCAGGCCGAGAGGGAAGGGGCGCGTCTGCGGGTGGAGGGTGGAATCGCTGGAAAACCGACGAAAGTCGGCACCACAGTGGGGACCACCATCCGCGTGGAAGATCTGTTTCACAACGTGCCTGCGCGTTTGAAATTTTTGAAGACTGACGTCACGGAGCGGCGCGCCATCGATCAATTGGTCACGCGCTATGCACTGGCGTATCCCCACAAACGATTCAAATTATCCGACGGAAAGAACGTCACACTGCAAACCTCCGGCGATGGCGACCGGCGATCGATTCTTGCCGCACTCTACGGTGTGGACACGGCAAAGCAGATGCTTGAGATCATGGCAGAAGAAGACGGCTTGCAGTTGACCGGCTTCATCAGCCCTACGTCATTGACCCGCTCGAACCGCAAGGAGATCACCTTCTTCATCAA
>CAZKSG010000134.1:0-12844 GCA_964555335.1 uncultured Anaerolinea sp. | reverse complement strand
CCTGCGGTTACGTCTCGGCGGGGTCGGAGACCCTCGCCGAGCGGAACATGTTTCCGACCTGTGCCAATGATGACCCACGCCGAGCAGAAGCCAAGCTAACAGAAGACGCTACTATCCCTTTGCCAAATCTTTCGCCATCTGTCCCAGTCGTTCGATGGCGCTTTCGGTGGCGTAATTGAAGTTGGCGGCATTCAGGCGAATGAAATTGGAGAATTGGAAGGATGCCGAGAAGGCATGCCCCGGCGCCAAAGTGATTCCACGTTGCAGGGCGATCTTGTATAGCTCAAGTGAATCCACGCGTTCGGGCAACTGTACCCACAAGATGAAACCGCCAGAGGGACGGGTGAGGCGGGTCCCTTCGGGGAAGTAGCGCATTACCGCGTCAGACATCAACTCCACGTTGTGTGCATATTCGCGCCGAATGCGCCGCAGATGCTGGTCGTAGCCTCCGCTTTCAAGAAACTCAGCGACGGCCATCTGCGGCAGTGGCGGGGAGGATGCACTGAGGGTGAATTTGAGCCATTCCACTTCGGTGCTGTAGCGTCCCGCCGCCACCCAGCCCAGGCGCAGCCCGGGACTGATATCCTTTGAAAAGGAGGAGAGCAGGATGACGAGCCCCTTTGTGTCGAAGGCTTTGCAGACCAGCGGACGTTTCTCCCCAAAATACAACTCGCCACAGACATCGTTCTCGATCAGGGGAATATTGTGCTTTGCCAGCAATTCCACCAATGCCTTCTTGCGGTCATCGGGGATCTTGCTTCCCAGCGGGTTATTGAAATTGGAGATGACCACCACAGCTCGAATGGGGTTGTGCTCGATGGCGAATTCCAGCGCTTCCAGGCTGATGCCATCACGCGGGTGGGTGGGGATTTCCAGTGCGCGCAATCCATGCGCTTCGAGCGTTTGCAGCGTGCCGAAGTAGGATGGCGATTCGATTGCAACGATATCGCCCGGTCGGCACACCGCATGCAGGCTGAGGTCGATGGCTTCGGTCCCGCCGGAGGTGATCAGGATCTCACCTGGCGAGAGGCTGCACCCTGCATTCACCATGCGGCGGGCGACCTGCACGCGCAGCGCGTCCAGCCCGGGTGGGAACAGGTATTGGTGCACGTTCACCCCGCGCTCGTGGATGATCTTCGCTGTGATGCGGTTGATGGTCTGGATCAGTCGTTGGTCGAGATGCGGAAGCGCCGCTCCCAACTGCGCCAGGTTGGGATTGGCCGAGTCGCGCATCAGCATCATCACCAGGTCGTGCAGGCTTACATGGCTTGGGTCGAGCTGCGGGGAGGATGTCTCTGGCTCGGGCAGGCGTTCTTCCGTGCGGGCGCGCACGTAATACCCCGATTGCGGGCGCGACTCGATCAATCCCTGCCGCTCCAGCAGTGCATACGACTGGAGAACCGTACTGATGCTCAGGTTTTGCTGCTGGCTCATCTGGCGCACCGAGGGAATACGAGTCCCGGGCGGATAGGTGCCATGGTCGATCAGTTCCGTAATCTTTTCGGCAAGCTCGTGGTAGCGCAGGCTTTTTGTTTGCAGAGACATAACAACCCTAACAGTTGGTGTGATTTTGACCAGTACAGTTTATTGTATCACTAACTGTTATGGTTACAATCTAAACAATCTGACACTGTACTGTATTTCAAATCTATGTGAAACTATATGCATCAGGAACCATTGTGATTGGAGCAAACATGAATTTAATGTCGAAAACCCCGAAGATCGAATTGCTTCTTCAGCCTCGCGAGCTGTTGAGCTTGGATAATAGAAAACAGCTGTTGGCGGTCGAGTGCAAAAACGGCGTGGTCTGGATCACCTGCGAAGGTGAATGGAGAGATCAAGTGCTTCGAGCTGGCAGACGCTATGTTCCAAAGACCAGGGGCAACATCATCATCGAAGCCATTGGCGAGGCATGCGTGGATATTGAGGAAAACCTGAACTAGGCAAGATTTCCTCCCTCCAGAGCGGTCTCTGACCGGGATGATTTATTTCACTGTCTGAATATCTCAAATGAAGTTTGAGATATTCAGACAGTGTTCTTTAATTTAACGTGAATAATGGATAACGATTCTGTGTCATGCTGAGGGGCGTTCTTTGCCCCGAAGCATCTCGGAAAGACTCATCCGAGACCCTTCGGTCGCTGGAAACCGCTTCCTCAGGGTGACATGATAGTGGTTTTGGCTTATCCATTATTCACGTTAATTTAGCACGTCCTGCGTTTGGTAGATCTTTGCGATCACTTCTTCCAGCGGCGGGTCTGAGATGGTGATATCCACCACACTGCCTGCCTCTGTAAGATGGGAGAGCACTTTTTCCACGGGGGTTTTGTGCGTGTCAAAGCGCAGTTTCACGCCGTAATGCCCAACCTTTAGTAATTCCACACCATCCAATGAAAAGTTGGAGGCTACTTCTTCTGCATAGCGCACTTCCACCAGTTTCGATGTGAGGAACTTGCGCTTCAGATTGGAAACTTTGTCTTCGTAGACGATCTGTCCGTGGTTGATGATGATGACACGGCGGCATAAGGCTTCGAGGTCGCCTGCGTCATGCGACGTGAGCAGCACGCCTACATTTTCCTGCCGTGCCATTTCCCGGATCGCGTCCCGGATGTGCTGTTTGGCGACCACGTCCAGCCCGATGGATGGCTCGTCGAGCAGGATCAGCTTGGGGCGGTGCAGGAGCGAGGCAGCCACCTCGCAGCGCATCCGTTGGCCGAGGGAGAGCTTGCGCACGGGAGTCTCCAGCAAGTCCTTGATCTCGAACGTCTCCGCCAGTTGGCCGATGCGCATCTTTGTCTCGTGGTCATCCATCTCGAAGATCTTGCCGAACAACGTGAATGTGTCGATGGCGGGGAGGTGATACCACAACTGCGGGCGCTGACCGAATACCGTGCCGATGTGATACGCCAGCTTCTGTCGCTCCTTCCATGGGACGAAACCCAACACCTTGGCATCGCCGCTTGTGGGATGCAGGATGCCGGTGAGCATTTTGATCGTGGTGGACTTTCCCGCGCCGTTCGGACCGATGAACCCCAGCAGCTCGCCCGGCTCCATCTGGAACGAGAGTCCACGCACCGCTTCGACAGAGCTATACTGCGGCTTGAACAACGCGCGAACCGAGCCGCCCATCCCCGCGGCTTTGCGTTTGGTCTGAAACGTCTTCTGGATGTTGGTGACTTCTATGGCTGGCATGGGTTAATTGTAGTGCAGTTATTTGAGAATGGGTATTGCACCCGGATTCATTTTCTTGTATGCTTATCTCAGACCTTTAAGGTGTGACCCACTTCTGGGAGTTGCATGACGAAATTATTTATCAGCTATGCACATCTGGATGGCAATATCGTGACGGGTATTGTCAATGAACTGCGCGAGGCGGGTCATGACGTTTGGATGGACGTCGAGGGAATCCAGGGGGGCGATCTGTGGGTGGAAAGAATCGCTAAAGCCATCATCGATTGTGATGTGTTCCTGATCTTCGTTTCCTCACATTCCATCGACTCTGACCATGTGCGGCGCGAACTGGACCTGGCCTTTGAAGAGACCAAAAAGATGCTGCCAATTCGGCTCGAAAAGGTCTCGATCCCGCTTCGCTGGAGGTATCAGCTTGCCGGTATCCAGTACATTGACCACGAGTCGCCTCATTGGCAATCACGTCTGCAAATTGCCTTGAGCAGACAGCGGGGTGCTACTCCTTCAGAAAAAGTGGAAACGGGGAAGCTGGAGAATCCGTATAGTGCCCGCCCCATCCTTGAGTCTATCGAACGAAGACTGATCCTATCCAACCGGGGAGAGGGGCTGAACCGGGCCATTCAGTATATGGAGGACCACCGCCTTTTGGTGGTGACAGGCATGCATGGTATTGGCAAAAGCACTTTTGCCTGCGCCTTGCTCGATTTTCGCCCTCCCGATTCGCCTGATCCGTTTTGGTATGACTTCGAACGCCAAAAGACCAGTGGAAATACATTGGGCGTTTTGCTCGATCGTATCTCCGGTTACCTCGACCTGACCTTTAATCTGAATTCCCGGGAAAAGGTGATGGCCTTTCGTGAGACAGAAGAGAATGCCTCTGTCAACGATGTGGATACATTGATCAGCTTTCTCCACCGCGAGGAACCCATCTGGCTGGTGTTCGATAACCTGGAAACGGTGCTGTCGAGAGATACGCAGGAATTTCTGGATGATGGGCTGGCACTCCTCTTTGACAGTCTCAAGAACACAAACCACAATGCGAAGATCATCATTACCAATCCCTATGTGCCGGTTCTGAAAACGGGAGAACTGCTGCTTGAGATCGGCACCCAGCCGCTTGCACTCGATGGTATCGATGCTGCCTCTTCTGTGGCGTTGCTGCGCGCCTATGGGTTACAGGAGGTCTCTGCCGAAAGCCAGGACTTGCTGGTGCACAAGATCAACGGACATCCGTTCGTGCTCAATCAGACCGCGCACTACATTCAGTCCATGGGTGGCGCCATGGATCTCGAGCCAATCCTGGAAGAGGTTACTGAGCGATTTGCCGAGTCGCTGAAAAAGCGTCTTTCCACACAGGAGTTCGATGCATTGCAAGCCATCACTGTACTTAACCGGGAAATGCGGTTGAATGGACTCTGCCAGATCACACAGGCCAGGCCCAGTGTCATCATGCATCTGCGTGAAAAAGGATTGCTGGAGGCGAATAGTACAGGGTATTTCTGGCTGCACAGCATCGTTCGCAGCAGCATCAAACTGACCGACCCGGCACTGGTTCAAAAGGCACACACGCGCGCCATGGAGTTCTATCGGAAACAACCGATCCCAAGCTTTCGCCAGACCATCGATGCATATGCCAATGTCCTGGAATGGCATCATCATGCGGTTGAAGCCGTGGATGTGATCAGCGCGTATTCTGCCTTGTACTCAACCGGTCTCAAAGAGCAGTTGATGGAGTGGAATGAGTACGATCTATTGCTCAAACTGTGCGAACAGACGCTTGCCTGCATGTATCAGGTGGAGGCAGATCATTCACAGGTGCAGGCCAATCTGTCGAACATGGAGCGGGTTAAGATCCACCATACGCTTGGAAATATCTTCTTTCTGTTGGGTGACTATCCCAAAAGCATTTCGAACCTGGATACAGCGATCAAGTTGCTCCCCCTCAACGGAGACGATGAACTCCGGTTCAGGCTGATGATCGATCTTTCTGAGTCGTACAATGCGAATGGAAATCGTTCTGGAACCAACGAACTACTTAATCAATTGACGAACCGGGTGGGGACTATAAATGATGACATTTTGCAGGCCAAGTTCCTTCACCTGCAGGGAATTGTGCAGCGGGACGGCGGCAAGTACGAGGCGGCCAGTAGCAGTATTGATGCGGCCATCAAGTTATATGAGAGACATAATCGAGCTGTAAGCCTTGGAAACGCCAGAATCGATCTGGGGATCGTGTATTATTACCGGAACCAGATCGCAGATGCCCTAGTCAATTATCAGCTTGCGCGAATTTCCTTCGAAGCCCAGGGCGATATGCGCGGCATGATCATTTCCCGATTCAACATTGCCGAGATCATGCTGCAGCAGGAGCAGTTCCAAAACGCACTGGGTGAAATTCGCCCGGCATTGGAGATCGCCCGCAAGCGAAAGTTTACAGAACTCGAACTTCGAACCGGGCTGCTCCTCGTTGAGGCGCAAATTGCTTCCTCCCTGCTGGATGAAGCGGACCAGGAGTTAAAGAGACTCAACCCTCTGATCACCAGCCGTGCCTTGCCATCGTTTTCCGGACAGGAGCTGGTGCTGCAGGCTTATCAACAATCAAAGCAAAACAAACCCGAACAGGCAATGCGTTTCTTTGTTCAGGCACTCAAATTGCTGGAAGCACCTGGATGCCAGGAGGAATATGCCCGTGGCTCCCTGCTCTTTGCAGGATTTCTAAAGGAACATGGTGACCACAAGCGTGCCAGAAGTGTTTTATCTAGCGCCGGAGCCATCTTTGCCCAGGTCAACAATCAACTGGGACAGCAGACCGTGGAAAGGATGCTGGCTGAACTCCCTGACTCGTAGTTTTGCTAGGGTTGAGTTCCGCCGCCAATCGGGCGATCACCCCAAACCCGGAACTCCACTGTGATTTTTCCTGCTCCTTCGTCAACAATATAGTTCTGGAATGGTTTCCAGATCTTGAGCAACTGACCTTCTTTGTTGGTATATAAATACAGATAAACCGGCACGAATGTGGCGTCCATGTAAAACTTCCGACGCTCTGCGAGCATCGACTGGTCCTGGTTCGTAAACGTATACGTGAGTTTTATGGGATCGGCAAAACGGTCGATCTCTTTGCCGTCTCCATCTTCAAAGACCAGGTTTCCAGCAATGGAGGTGATCATCCCTACTCCATCCAATTCTGCTCCCTCTGCCAGTGTTCCCATGTCGATCATTTTGGGTGTGATCCCCGTTGGGACACCCTGCACTTCAACCGTATACCCTGCTGTATCCGTCAGCACGAAGCGCCCTCTGTTGGGTCTGAAAAGGAACCAAATCAGAATAAGCAAAAAAATGACCGCGATCCAAACTATGCTGGGTATCGTACCGTCAGTTATTGAATTGAGAATCAGCACAATTCCAATCGATGTAGCCAGCCAGATGGGGGCTTCAAACTTCCGGACAAGGAGTTTTCCCATTGAATTCCATCGATTTGGTTTGTTATTCATATTTTTCTCCTGGAGTTGTACTTCACAATACGGCTATACTTGCATCAAAGACAAAATTCAAGTATTTTCATTACCTGTCATGAGAGGGCGTGTGTATATCTGTTAACAGTCGGGACAAGTATTGTGCTACTTTGCGCGGACTGTAAGAAAGTCGAGCGCATACACTGTTGATTATGGCTGGGTTCCGCCACCAATCGGGCGATCTCCCCAGGAGGTGAACTTGATTGTCATGGTTCCGGTCGTTGAGTCGATCGATACATTTTCGGGGTTAAAAGGTTTCCAGACGCTGTTATCGAAATACACAGGAAGGTAATCCACCTCTTCCACTGAACCGACGATTCCTTTCTCAACCAACGTCTTCTGACAGACAGAATATGCCTCCAGATCCTGTGTTTCAAAGGCATAGGTAATGGTGATGGGGGAATCAAAGGAAGTGACCAGTTCACCTTCCCGGTAGAAATCCAGGTCTCCGGCGATCATGAAAATGCACTCAGTGCCTTCTTTGGGTGCATCGAGGAGTTGTTGTTTGCGTTCAGGCGAGACATACAGGAGAGATGGTGTAATGCCGTCGGGCACGTCTGTGAGCGTGATCTCGTGATTATCCAGCCCCTGGCAGGTAAATTTTCCATCTCCACCTTCGCAGGGGATGGGAGCTTGCCCACATGAAACCGAAATACCCATGATCACGAAGATGGAGAGTGCCAGCCAGAGATATGCTCCCTTCCTCATAGTACCCTGCTTTTTGTTTTCCATTCTCACCTCCTCTGATAATATATGTAAAGTTACTATACTCACTTTCGAGTCGTGATTCAAGTGGGAGCAAGAAAATGAAATACGTGATCCTATAGGTTGTTTCAACAAGTTTCGTGCCAGCTTCTGAAACGATGTAAAATTTAGTTATATGTCACGACGGCGCATCTTTTCTCGTCGAGCGAATCCGCGGGGTGTACATTTGCCGCTTGGACTGTTTCTGGTCGGCGTAGCCATCTCACTCTGTCTGTTGATTCCTTCCACACCTCTCAACATCTCCAACCTGGACCTGGTGGACAAGTCCCTGCCGACCGCGTTGAATACAGTCACGCCTCTACCCAAGCCGACACGAGAACATATTGGGCACATTATCTTCACCTGTACGCGTGGCGATTACAACCAACTCTGCATGATCAATGCCGACGGGACCGGCTACCAACAACTCACCAGCCTGGAGGCGAACAGTTACTATCCTGTGTATTCGCCACTGGGCGGCTCGGTTGTATATGCGTCGAACCAGAATGGTGGTGTTTTTGACCTCTTCATGTTCATCTTCGATGGCGCAAAATTGATTCGCCTCACAGAGCGGATCGGGAACGTGATCTCCCCCACCTTTTCCCCCGACGGACAGAAGATCCTCTTTGCGAACCGAGCCGGGGAAGGTCCTACTTCTTTGTGGACAGTGGACAATACCGGCGAGAATCCAGACCTGCTGTACTCGGGCCCCGATACGATCGTGGCTGTGGATTGGTCCCCCGATGGAAAGACCATTGCCTTTGCCATGGCAGTCGGCCAACCCGATACGTACGAGGTCTTTCTGATGAACGCAGACGGCACGAATGTCCGGCAGTTGACGCGGGGGTTGTCCGGCATTGGCGGCAGCATCGACTGGTCTCCGGATGGAACGAAGCTTCTGATCTATGCCGGCCCAACAGGTGACAAGAATATCTTCCTTGTAGATGTCGCTGCGGAAACGGCCGTCCAGCTCACGAATGGAGGCAACAACGCAGCCAGTTCCTTCTCCCCCGATGGTCAGTGGATTGCCTTTAACTCTTTGCGAAATAACGATCAGGCTGATATATTTATCATGCGTCCCGATGGAAGCGGGTTGCGACAGGTAACCGATAACCCCGAACCCGACTGGCAGCCTCAATGGGAACCGTAATACGGCAAGTGTCTGTTTCATACCGATTGTCAATTCTTGCGGATGAGGTATTATGAAAAGGTTGTTTTCGATCTTGATACTCGCTCTTCTTGCCGGCTGCAGCGGGCTGCCTCCGATTTCCATCCCGTTCCTGCAGACTCCGGCACCACCTGCCTCGCCACAACCCACGGCAACTCCCTTTTCGTTGGAAGCTTCCAACACGCCAGATCTGTTCGTGATCAAAACAGCCGACTCGAGTTCCACTTCAGACCCGTTGGCAACCCGTACACCACTGCCCACTGTTACGACCACCAGCCGCCCAACCATCACGCTGGAGCCGATCGATCCGTTTCTGTTCACTCCCTCACCGAACCTGTTCCTCAATGTGCAAAAAGATGCAGCACAACTGGTGTGGGGCGGAACCTGTGAAGGTGCACGCTCGATCAACTTCAGGGCCCAGGTGTTGCCAGCCAAATCTTTGAAGTATGTCACCTTGTGGTATCGTTTGCAGGATAAATACAGTGGACGCCACAGCGATTGGGGCGGTGGGGCGATCTTCACCGACAATGATCAAGGCACGTATTTTTATACCCTGGAATTAAGCCAGATCTCGGGCTATCGAACGTATGTTGATGCATGGTTCCAATATCAACTGGTGGCCTCCACCGCGACACAAAAAGTTCTCGGGCGCTCAGTCGTTTCACGCACCGACGTATCGCTCACCTATTGCAATGTTCTCTATCCATGATCTATTCGACGCGAAGGTTTGCATGAGGTCACCCCATGAAAAAGACATTTCACATACTTCTATTATCTGTTTTTCTGTCAAGCTGCGCGTCACTCAGTGATCTTACGAACCTGGTCGTCACGCCCACCCCGCCTGCTTCGCCAACGGTCATGCCAAGCGTAACACCGGCGCCCACGCAGAATCTTTTTGCCACTTCCACCAGCACGCCCCTTACCTTTACTCCTACCGTGACGCAAATCGGCGCGGAGCATTTCACGCCCACGGCCACTTCTACCAGCTTTCCCACACCAACGCCTGGATTGCCACCTGCCCTATTGAGCAACGGCAGCATGTTCACGCCCATCGGTTTTGGTTTTGTTTCGGTGGTGCTCTCCAACACTGTCCTGTATTGGAACGAGGGTCCATGTACGTCGCGTTCCGTCAAAGTGTCGGCCTTTGTACAGGATGTTGCTACTACGTCTCATGTTCTGCTCTTTACGCGCTTGCGTGAGAAGAAAAACACATTGCACCTCACAGATTGGAATTCCGGCGCGATCATGACCAAGACCGAGGATGGCTCGTTTACCTATGACCTTGGAAAGGATAACCTCCGGCAATTTATCTTCTTTAAAGATGCCTGGATCGAATATCAACTTGTAGCTCTTACAGAGGATCAAGAGATCATCGGGCGGACCCAGATCTATGATCGTAATCTTTCGTTAGTGCGATGTATGCCGGTCCCTTGAGCATCCCTGTTGAATTGATCTCGCTTCTTCGTGGGACCTCAAAATGGGTTGCCCTGACCGGGGCCGGCGTCTCCCAGGAGAGCGGATTGCGAACGTTTCGCGATGCTCAAACCGGGCTGTGGGCGCAATACAAGCCTGAAGAGTTGGCATCTCCTGAAGCATTCCAGCGTGACCCCAAACTGATCTGGGACTGGTACGCGTGGCGACGCGAAGCAGTGAAAGCTGTGCGCCCCAACCCCGGACATTACGCGCTGGCAGAGATCGAAAAGCGACTCCCTGGTTTTATTCTCATCACCCAGAATGTGGATGGATTGCACCGCATGGCGGGAAATCAAAATGTGCTGGAACTGCATGGCAACATCCAGCGTGTGCGTTGTGCAGAATGTTATACCTTTGCCGAAACCTGGGGTGACGATACTGAATCGGTGCCACGCTGCCAGGAATGCGGAGGGTTGCTCCGCCCGGACGTGGTCTGGTTTGGGGAAGCGCTGCCGCGCAATCAACTGGAAGCGGCCGTCGAAGCTGCACGGACGCGTGAAGTCTTCTTTTCCATTGGAACATCGGGGATGGTCCAACCGGCTGCATCGCTGGCGTTTGCCGCACATAATCGCGGCGCGGTCGTTGTTGAAATTAATGCTGAACCCACGCCACTGACACCCAAAGCCAATTATTTCCTGCAGGGAAAATCAGGGGAGATCCTGCCGGAACTGGTCCGGTCCATCTGGGCATAGTTATGTCAGGGTGTTGAAGTGGGTGATACAGATACAAGAACGTTGTACATATACACATTATCTGCCAATAAATTGACTTTGCCATCGTCAACGATGAATCCTGACCATTTACAAACCGGCGGATTTGGATCCGTATAAGATTCCACCAATACGTTGTTGATATACAGATCCATTTTCCCATCATCAAAGTACACGCCCAGTGTGTTCGATACCGGATGTCGTTGTATGGATGGCGCACTGGCATTTGAGACCAGGGGTTGCCAGGAATCCTCATTATGTCTCAAGAGATCATACGTCCCACGTTGGGCATTGATAAGAAACGTGTAGAACTTGCCGCCCGATGCCGCTGCACAGTACGTCAGCCCATACTGAATTGGGGTGTCCTCTTCTGGCAGGAGTTCGGCTTGAAAATAGAACGTTTGGGTAAAGTCCGTGCAGTCAAAGCATAAGGCAAGCCCAATATATCCTGTTTTGTTGGATTGAATGAATAACTTTCCATCTCGAATCCGCAATGTATTGTTAGCGTAATAGGCATCCCAGCCGCGGGTATTGTAGTCAAAGGTCTCCTCCAGCACAGTCACGCCTTCAGGCGGGTCTAATAGCACATGTGGGGTGGGTGTAACGGTTGGGGTATGGGTAGGCGGAGGCGTGGGTGTGAGAGTAGGAGTAAATGTGACGGTCGGTGTTAAAGTGGGCGTATTCGTGCGTGTCGCCGTGGGAGACGGGAAGTAACGATCGGAGAGGGAAAGTTGATCGGGTTGGAACCAGGCAAACATCAGCAGAAAGAGTATGCAAAGGACAGCGAAGGCAGCACCCAGCAACGCCAGCTTGATGACTCGTGTGCCTGACTCTTCCTCCACAGTTTTGATGTTTGTATCCATTTCTTGCCTCTCTCTCGGATGCAGCTTCAACGTTTTACAGTCACTTTGTATCTGAAAAAATGGGTTCCGGCTGGATAGTCATCCATCCCATCATTGATCTTTGCTGCGAAGGTGACTCGCGTTTCCAGTTGAAAACGTCCGCGTGGCCAGGCTTTGATAAGCGCTGAGTACTGGCGGCAGTATTGATTGCCAGGCGTTTTGTACTCGTTGATAAATAACTGGTCCATGGGGATTGTAGTTTCGCCCAGTACAAACTCAAGCTGTATGTTTTTGAAGTTCTGCTCCAGAATATCCTGGGTTGTCGTGCACCATACGTACGACCAGATCGCCGGCCTGGATCTGTCTAATGTGATCTCGTAGCGATAGATATCGCCTGGCTGCTGGATTCCAGTGAGATCGGGGTGTTGCCTGGAGAGAGCATTGAGATCGCGAACATTGGTTTCCACGGCTTTTTTCGTCTCTGCCAGGGAACCGACATTTGGAATCTGCACCAGACGTATTTCGCCATCCACAAAAAGGGAACGGATCGCGTTCCATGCTGGGCTTAGACTGGCCCCAATCGGGACAATGACCAATGCACAGGCCACCGCCCAGGTGGCGATGGCGCGTCTCGAAACGGCTACCGGCGTTAGGTCTGGTACGACGCGGTCGGAGATCTGGTGAACGATCCGCCGTAGCAGCCACCACAATCCGGCTGAAAGCAGGAGTAAATATCCAACAAATAATGCACTGAGAGTTTCTCCATAAAAGGAAAGCGATGAACCCGAACCTGCGAAGTAATCCAACCCGGTCAGGTAGACTAACGGTTCGAAGCCACCGTTCCAAAGCGTGTGCAGACCCACCGAGAGCAGATACGCCTTGAAAAGTTTTCCCGCCCCCGAGTCTTTCATGCGGAACCAGCCCAGTGCAATTATGCCTGTGCCAATAGGATGCAGGACCGACCCGAACGAACGGAGGAGCGTAATGCCTGCCCAGCCCCAGCTGTTGTAATTGGCATAGAGACCTTCGTAGAGCATGTTTTCAAGGATGGCAAACCCGGCTCCGCTTGCCAGCCCGATGGCAAAAGCTTGACGTTCGTTCGTGATGCGGGCGCGTCCAAACATGGGAATGCCAAGTGCTTTGGCAAACTCTTCCGGGATGGGCGCTTCCACGGCTGTCACGGCGAGAATGACGAGGATCAGGGGCG
>CAZKSG010000133.1:0-13009 GCA_964555335.1 uncultured Anaerolinea sp. | reverse complement strand
CCCCTGACCTCCTCAGTGCGATTGAGGCGCGCTCCCAACTGCGCTACAGGCCCGTTTACAAGGCGAAGGGCATTGTACTTGAGGCAGGAGGGGATGTCAAGCGAACAAGGGGCAGTTTTCCATGTTGAAAAGCTCGTTAAGACATTGAAAAGGTCATTTCGAATGATTTCTTGTAAAATAAAACATCACTGCATCAGGGAATCCTATGTCTGACACCATCATTGACGCTATCGCTGACATCATCACGGACACTACCACTGCCCCCGGTACCGACACCTATACCGCTCCCATCTACCGCATTTTAGACCTGCACGAATCTGACCGCCCACGAGAGCGCCTCATTGCATTGGGGCCCCAGTCATTGACCAACGCCGAGTTGATTGCCATTCTCATTCGCGTGGGAGTCAAAGGCGAGAACGCCGTACAGGTAGGGCAACGCCTGCTCAATACGTTTGGCGGCCTGACCGGTCTGCACCGTGCTCCTTTTGTAGACATCAAGAAACAGCGCGGACTTGGCAAAGCGAAAGTATCCCAAATCAAAGCCGCGATCGAACTGGGACGACGGCTGACTCTCGAGTCCCCAGAGGAGCGCCCATCGATCAGCTCCCCCGCCGATGCAGCGTCTCTGGTGCAATATGAAATGTCCGCATTGGAGCAGGAACATCTACGCGTGATCCTGCTCGACCGAAGAAACCGTGTCATGGAAACTGTGGAAGTCTACAAAGGCTCGGTCAATTCCTCACAGGTGCGTGTGGGCGAGTTGTTCAAGGAAGCTGTACGCAAGAATGCATCTGCTTTGATCGTGATTCATAATCATCCCAGCGGCGACCCAACCCCCAGCCCTGATGATGTCGCCGTGACACGCGCCATCGTCCAGGCAGGGAAACTGCTGGATATCGAAGTGCTTGACCATCTGGTCATAGGTCAGGGAAGATGGGTGTCGCTGAAAGAACGTGGGTTGGGGTTTGCTTAAAATTTATAGTCTCACAATGGTTTTGTAGAGGACACAATCGGGGAAAACTCCTCCAACTTTTCTCACTCACAGATTCAGTCGAATAAATTCCGTCAGGTGCTCGTTTAATGAGTGATACACGACTGCAACAGGGAAATGAATATGTTTGCTTTCATTGGAAGGAGAAATGCGATGAATACGCCCAGAAAAACAGCCATCCTTGCAGGGGCATTATTTCTCATTAGCTACTTCGGCGTCTTTGCGGGAGCAGCTTTTCTAGTCCCCATCCTCGAAGCGCCAGATTATCTAGAAAAATTCCATCCCAACAAGATTCAGGTTATGGCCGGCGCGCTGCTTGAACTGGTCAATGGTCTTGCCGTTCTGGGAATCGCTGTTTTGCTCTATCCATATCTGAAGCTATTTGGCCCGGCTGCTGCATTGGGTTATGTAGGGCTGAGAATATTGGAGTGTGCCATGCAGGTTGCCATGGATATGAGTCCACTCTCTTTGTTGGCTTTGAGCCGAGACTTTATTCAGTCGGGTGGGGTAAATGCTTCTCTCTTCCAATTGTTGGGCGCCTCATATCTGGCGGATCGTGAGGCAGCATCTGTGATGCTACTGGTCTTTTTCGTCTCCGGGGCGTTGCTGTTCTACCATTTGCTGTACAAGTCGAAACTCGTTCCACGGTTTATCCCGATTTGGGGCGTGATTGCGCTGGTGTTGGTCGTTGCGATGAATGTTCTTGAGATTGAAGGAAACATCGGTATGATCCTTGCCCTGCCCATCATGGGAAATGAGATCTTCCTGGCACTGTGGCTGATCGTCAAAGGATTCGATCCAGCGATGGTCGCTTCCCAACCGACGTTCAATTCTCCCATTCTTGCTTCCTAGTCATCAGGGTGATTTATGAAAGCAACTGTTCGTAACAGAGATAACCATCTATAGCAAATTCCTGACTGATCGCGGTGAGGACCACTCTTAACCTGTTGACGACCTGACCTTCCTAGCCAAAATGGATGGGCGAACAGTCTCATGTCTGATGATATGATTCCATAAACATTCTTAATAGTGTGCCATTCGGGAGAGTACTTTATGGATTTCTTTTTCAAGAAACGAAAACCGCAGCAGCCGCAACAACCCAATTTCTCAATGGGACTTCCCAAGACAGGCGACGCCATTCCCGAATCGTTAAAAGCTCATTCACGGTTCATCAAGCGTGTCAGTTGCAGTCAATGTGGCGCGCCCAAGTCGCGTCCATCCACAACCGCCTACATTTATTGTGATTTTTGTGGCTCACTCATGGACTACGATTTCCGTCTTGCCAATGCCAACACCAATGCAGGCATCACCAACACCGTATTTCATCGCATCATGGCGACCGTGCAGTTCCAATTGATGCAGGACAAAGCCCGCGGCGACCGGGATGCCGTCCGGCAGATCTACAGGCATGTATTTACCCAGTGGCTGCAGGAATGCCCGAATGCCGCTTCTCCTCGCGCGATCAAGGATATGGAGTTTCGCAGGCAATTCATCGACTACTCCGCCGAGTGCGCGGTCGTCAAAGATATGGATCCGCACCAGGGGATGCTTCAAGCGAAAATGGACGGGTTGGTCGCGCGCTTGCAGCGTATCCCCACCCCTGGCGGCGCGTGGATGGTTGCCGGTCCGTTTTGGGAATACGCCGCGCTCTTCAAAGAACAAATGGAGGGGACGTATGCGCTGATCCACCAGCTCGGAGTGCATAATCTGGATCCTGACAAAGCATCGGAAACCGTCGCCCTGCGCATGGAATATACGACGTTCTGCCAGGCATGGCTCCCGCATCTCTCTGCTGCGGAGGGGGAACGTTTGTTGAAATTTTACGGCTTGAATTCGGAATATGATGAAGTTCAACCGCATGACAGCGAGCAGCGTCATTGCGGCAGTTGCGGGTCGGACATTGAAACACTCCCCGGTGCGAAACAGGTGGTATGCGAATCGTGCGGATTCACACTGGATGTCGGCAGCCAGGCCGTCCCTTGTCAAAAATGCGGAGCGCTGCTTTCGTTCCCGGTTTCGACGAATAGCGTGGTGTGTCCCTATTGCGCGACAGATACGCGGAGGGTGTGATCTTCTTTGCCAATTTGTGGATGTGAGGATCGACCCGATTCACAGAATTGGGCTATGTCTTTTAGATGAGCAGTCTCTTGCATCGGTAAGAAGTTATAAAAGCAGTAGTGCATCTAACAGTGAGGCGGACAACGAAAAATTGTCCGCCTCAATCACTTAAAGACACCTTGCACATTGAAATTCGTTGAAGAAACAACTGAAACTTCAACCGTTTTTCTAAAAGTCTTCAATTTTCGAAAACTGATGTAAAACACACTTGACATAATGTAAGTTTTGATTTACTATATGTATATAAATTATTACACAAAGTAAAGATAAGCATACATAAATGAGGCAAAAATGTCCTACCAAGAGAAAAGTGTAACCGTTTCACTAATGAGCTCCCTGCTGATTCTTGGATATTATCTGGCCACTACATTCCAGATGATCCAAGGAGAAGGATTGGCTTCCGACAAGGTCTTCCGTCTGGCGGGGATTGTCATTGCGGCGAGCATCATCGTCAATATTGCGGCCAACATTCTTACCAACATTGTGCTGAGTATCGTCCATGCCATTCGGACCGGCAAGGAAGAACAAGAGAATTTTATCGAGGATGAACGTGACAAGCTGATCGAATTAAAGGGCACCAAATTCTCCTATATCGTCTTTTCTGTAGGAGTGCTGATCTCCATGATCACCTTTGTGACGGGGCAACCTCCCCTCGTGATGTTCAGCATGATCGTTCTTTTCGGCATTGCAGCAGAGATCATCGGAGACATTGCGCAGATCGTTCTATACCGTCGAGGGTTCTAAGATGGACAAACTCCAGATCAGGAACAATATTCGCAAATTGCGTTTTCTCCACGGCGAGATGACGCAGGAACAACTGGCGGAAAAGGTCGGTGTGACGCGACAGACCATTATCGCCATCGAAGGCGGGAAGTACTCCCCTTCCCTGGAACTGGCGTTTCTACTTGCACGAATCTTTGGCGTGCCACTGCAAGACGCCTTCTACTACGAAACAGATGAAAATATAAAGGAACAAAAATGAAAGCGATCGTATACACAGAATATGGCGGGCCAGATGTGCTCCATCTACAGGAAGTGAACAAACCGGTTCCAACAGATAACGAACTGTTGATCCGAATCCATGCCGTATCCATTAATATCGGAGATCTCTGGGCCCGAAACTTCAAAGCGATCTCGCCCCAGGATTTTTCGATGCCGCTTCCCCTCTGGCTGCCGTCTCGAATGTATTTCGGTCTCACCAAACCTAGGGTACCGATTTTGGGCAGTGAATTCGCTGGGAAAGTCGAATCGGTTGGCAGGAATGTAACGAAGTTCAAGAAAGGTGATGAGGTGTTCGGATATCGCGGTCAGACCATGGGCGCAAATGCGGAATATCTCTGCATGCCCGAACAGGGATCGGTATCCATCAAACCCGCCAACATGAGCTATGCAAAGGCTGCTGCCGTACCCTATGGTGCATTGACCGCATTGAACCTGCTAAGAGCCGCACATCTCCAAAGCGGACAGACAGTTCTCATTAACGGCGCATCTGGAGGGATCGGTTCGGCGGCAGTCCAATTGGCCAAATACTTTGGCGCAGAAGTGACCGGTGTATGTGCCACGCCGCGCCTGGGGTTCGTACGTGCGCTGGGAGCTGACAAGGTCATCGATTACACAAAAGAGGATTTCACACAAAACGGTGAAACGTACGATCTCATCTTCGACGTTCTGGGCAAAAGTTCATTCGCACGCTGTAAGAACTCACTCACACCAGATGGACGTTACCTGTTGGCAAGTTTCAAGATGAAACAGCTTTTTCAGATGCTATGGACCTCGATAAGAGGCGGACAGAAGGTGATCTGTACATTGTCCAGTGAAAAGCCAGAGGATCTGCTGTTTATCAGAGAATTGATCGAGTCTGGGAAGTTCAAAACGATCATTGACCGATGCTACCCGTTGGAACATATCTCTGATGCTCATCGCTATATGGAGTCTGGGGATGCACACGGAAAGGTTGTCATTACGGTTTAAATATTCAACCTGAAACTTCAAATCTGGAAAAAGCTTGCAGACAAATCGCTTGCAGGCTTTTTTCTTTATATGCTGCGCTTCACAAAACTAGAACAAATATGCTAAAATTCATCTGATTTATTAGCCATCGAAAGGAGAAACACATGGCCGAACTGAAAACAAAAAAGACCGAAGCAAGTGTCGATGATTTCCTGCAGACAGTCAGGGATGAAAGCACCCGGCAGGATTGTTTCGAGATCGTAAAGTTAATGAAACAGGTCACCCGCTCCGAGCCAAAAATGTGGGGACCAAGCATTGTCGGTTTTGGCAGTCGCCGTATCCAATATCCAAACGGGCGCGAACTGGACTGGATGTTGAGCGGTTTCTCCCCACGCAAAGCGAACCTCACCCTCTACCTCCCGGGTGGACTCGAAAAGAAAACAGATCTGCTGAAAAAACTGGGCAAACATTCCACCGGCAAGGGATGTCTTTACATCAAAAAGCTGGCGGATGTGGATATGAAAGTGCTAAAGCAATTGATCAGTGATTCGATCAAGAACGCGTAGAAGCATCATCCGCTCCGCTTCACCCCAAACTCGCGAATTTCGCCGGTTGGGGTTTCCCATTCCACCTGGGATTCATCCACTCGTGAGGCACGTGGTCCCTGCTTCATCATGGAGATGAAGAGATTCACATCCTCACTCTCCCCTTCCGCGATGGCTTCCACCGTGTCGTATCCCACGTTGCGCACCCAACCTGTAACCCCGATCTGGCGGGCATAATATTCCACGTGAGCACGAAAGCCCACGCCCTGCACTCGTCCCTTCACCCAAACATGAGCGCGGACGATTTCACCTTCTGATAAAGGTTTCTGGTTCATGTCATCTTTCCTTTATTGCGCATCGTCGTCACGATACCGATTAACGGAACGATCAACACCAGGCATAACAACACTAAATAAGGTGTGATATTTCCCAAAGCAGGAAATATGGCAGGTTCTCCGATGATCGAGGCACGCCATCTCGTCTCCAGATTCGAAAGTGAAAGTCCAAAGGCAAGTTCGGTGCCGCGCTCACACTCTACACCGTCAGCATAGGAACTGGCCAACTTTAAAAGTCCTGAGGAACCAAAGGTCTCGTGCAGGTAGTTTGTGAAAGACCGGGACTCGGCATAGGCCAGAAACGCCCGACCTGTGTCGGCTGGGAAGGAGACGCATAGACTCGATAACGGGATCAAGTCATTGCTTTTGGCCGCGTCGGCAAGGATGCGGTCATAATCTGCATTCGGGTAGAGTTCCACGAGCGTGGCTGTCCCTTCACTCAGCCAGGCAGGGATGTTTCGATATCCCGCACCCACCGCGCGATACAACATCACGTGCATTAACTCATGCGGGATGCGCTGCTCCATGCGGATGTTCTGCTCCGCACCCGGTTCGATCACTACCATTACAACACCCAGCGTTGGGTCGGCATGACCGGCGATCCATTCGTTGGCGCTATCGCCCAACGTGGCGCGCAGGTCGTTGGAGTTTGCGTAAATATAGAACTCGATCGGCTGGGCAAGATCTACCGCCACCAGCCTGCTTACCGATGCCAACCCCGATTGCAATGTATCCATCGCCGCCTGGCCAAAACTCGCATCGCCGCTGTACCAGTTCACCCGCAACGTATTCGATTCCAACGTTTGCCAGTTGAATCGGTCATCAGCATAACGCACCGAGTACACTTCACTGTTCGTGGATGTCCCATCGGCAAATGTAAATTGATAATTCCATTTCACCATGCTGAACGGGCGCAGCGTCATCTGCCTTGTATCCAGGCGAAATAGGGCAACCCCATCGGGTTGGATATTTAATGGCTCTGTCTGACGGATACCCTGCGACTCGTCGAAGATGCTGATCGAAACACTTTGAATGGTGATCGAAGCCCTGATCGTGGCGACGAACGTGATCTGCTCCCCAAAGCGGACCGTAGCCCCCACATTTTCCAGGACGACTCCCGACTGCGCCCGAGCCGGGCTCGCGTTATAAAAAGCGAAGAAGGCAATTACAAGGATGGCAAGAAGTGAAGCAAGGCGTTTCATGGCTACCGCCCTAGAAAAACGAGCAACGGAGTCAACGTTAGTGGACTCAACAATGTACTTATAAACACAACTGCAGTAACGAGCCGAGAATCGAGTTGATATTCGGTCGCCAAGACTGTCGAACTGACCATGCTGGGCATGGACGCCTCAGTGACACTTCCCTGCCGGGCAAATCCCTGAATGCCAAACAAGCCAGCCAGCAGCAACGCCACGATAGGTGCAACCAGCAAACGCAAGCCCACGCTTAACTGCATCGCCCGCAGGCTTCCTGAAAATTCAACACGCGTCAATTCCACGCCAAGCAAAATGAGCATAAGAGGGATAGTCCCGCCGGCCGCAAGTTCAACGGCACGGTCGATGGGTCCCGGAATTTGAATATGAAAGGCATTGATGATGATCGCAAGAAGGACCGCATACAACGTCGGGATTCGAAACAATCCCAAAATGGCCTCCTTGAAATTCATGTGACCCAGCGAAGCGATCAACACTCCCAATGTATAGAACAGAAATGTAGTCGTGACAAAATAAATACCTGCATATGAAAGCGCCTTCTCACCAAACGCGAACGAGACCAATGGCAACCCATAGTTGCCTGTGTTGGCAAACATGGTGGTGATCAGGATGGCGATCAGTGCGTGACGTTCAAGTTTGAACAGCGTACCCAGAAGATAGGTAAGCAACCCCATACCCAGAACAACACACACTGTCAAAGACATCACGCTAAACGCTTCTTTCAGGTTCAGGCGATTTTGGAGGAGCAGGTCGAAGATCAGCACCGGGCTGAACACGTAAAAGACAACCCGTCCCAGGCTGCGGGCATCGATATGGAGAAGTTTCCCAAGGGCAAAACCCGCTCCGCCAAGGAGCAGAATCGGCAGGATGTTGTTGGCAAAGGTGGAGGCAAGAACAGAAAATGACATGTACGTGACCCAAGATGAACTCACACGGATTATAACGTCACATGCAAATCATGGCGTTGCTTCGGTCAAGGCTTTCCTCACAATACCATAAGGAAAAGAAAGAGCCCTGCGAAAACTCCGCAAGGCTCCTGTTTACCATCGTTTGCGTTACTTATTTTTCATCCTCTTCATCTTCTTCGAGCTCCAACAGGTCATCATCGGGGTCAAAGGAGAAGAGCTCGAAGCGGTCGAGGTCTTCGGTAAAAGCCAGGTTATCAAGCGCTTCTTCGAGAAAAGCGATCTGGTCTTCATCGTCGATCTGGTCGAGGAGATTCTCCAGATATGTGCGCACATCCTCCCCACCGATCTGCGACAGAGACCAGATGACCGCGCTGAGGACGTTATCGTCTTCCTCCTCGCTGAGCATCTTCAACAGTAAAGGACGCGCGTTCTTGAGAGTCAACTCACCGGCAGCTTGCACAGCAGCTTTGCGGATGCGGTCGTCTTCATTGACAAGGGAGCGCGTCACTTGATCTGCCCAGCGTTCGTCGGCGGATCGTCCCATGGCGACGAGTGCACTGGTCTTCCAGTTTGGGTCCTCGCGATGGAAGGAGGATTCGATCAAGGTTGCAACCTCCGGGCGGGAGGAATAGCCAAGCGATTCCAACGCAGCCCGTCGCACGCGGACATCGTCCTCGCTGGCTGCGGAGGCTAACAAGGCATCTTCTACTCGATGATAGAGGGTGTCGGGAAGCTCTTCCAATTCGCCAAGGTCGACAAAGAGATTGAGGGCACGCGCCGCCTCTGCACGAACGATTACATCAGGGTCGTTCTTGAGCATATCGAGGTATGAAGGCAACAAGTCCGTAGATTCACATTCATTGAGCAAGCGGATGGAACGCGCCCGCACCTGAGGGTCAGGGTCGGTCAGCAGGGCCCGCGCAAAATCGTCGAAGGAGACGAGGGTATCGCTATCCGCCAGGACGATCAGGTCTTCGAGCAGGTTCAACTTCCGGCTGGGGTTGACGCGGGGCCAAACATCCAACAGGGTTTTCAGCTCAAGAGTGCCGATGTCGGAGAATTCCTGCAGGTAACGACGAGGGAAGTCCTTGCGATCAGAGAGCAGGGAATCCAGTACTTTTTGGAATGAAATAGGTTCAGTGTTCATTTAATTAAGGAATATTGATAATGGCCGGGTTGACGAAGTCCATTACATTGACATAGATCATGAAAATGAGCAGGACCGCCATCCCAAGTCCATGAATGACGTTTTCCAGTTGCGGGGAAACACGTTTGCGGAAGATCAACTCAGGCAGAATGAAGATGATGCGACCGCCATCCAACGCAGGGAATGGGAACAGGTTGAACACGCCCAAGCTGACCGACAACGAAGCGATGATCATCAATGTGCTCATCTTGTCGAACGGGTTGGAGGTCGGTTGGGATGTCGTTGGTACTGGCTCATTACGGGCTTCGAGATCATTCGAAACGCTTTGCTCCATGATGTCGTAGATGCCTTTGAGTCCGATGACACGTCCCTGTTCAGCAGGCAGCGTGCCGCGAATCAACTGGGCGGGCAATGAAATGAGCGTACGAACGGCATTGCCTGTAGCACGTGCACCAAATTGAACGGCTTCACCAAACGTTGCCGGCTGGCTTGTGTATTGCTGTTCGAAATAAACGCCGATCACCACCCGATTATCTTCGGGGCTGCGCTGCGGCGTAACGGGGATCTCGATCTGTTTTCCATTTCGCAAAACCGTGAAGGCAACAGGTGTGTTCTCATTGCTGCCGATCACATTGCGCAGGTCTTCGTAATCCTTGATGTTCTGTCCCTGACCGGTAAGAAGAACATCATCCTTCTGAATGCCAGCTGCGGCAGCCGGAGAATCAGGAATCACCTGGGTGATCAGGATCTGGCTGGGGATGGGGACACCGCCACGAGCAACGATAAAACTGTAAATGACCAGCGCAGCCAGCAGGTTCATCAATGGGCCCGCCACAAGGACTGCCAGCCGCTTCCACGGATTTGCTGCAGCAAGCCCACCAGGGATGTTCGGATCGTTCTCACCTTTTGGGCGGACAAAGCCTCCGAGGGGCAGCCAGTTCAGCGTAAAGCGGGTTCCCTTCCAGGTAAAAAGTGTCAGAGCGCCAGGTGTGGGAAGCCCGATGCCAAACTCTTCCACTTCGATCCCGCACAGGCGTGCCACGATAAAATGCCCAAATTCATGGACCAGCACCATGCCGCCGAATGCGAGGATGAATACTATCCAGGTAATTGCTGTTTCGTTCATACGGTTTTCCTTCTTCGCGCGAGATTATATCGCCTTTTAGAAGGACAACCCATGAGGGTTAGATATTTCTAATACTATACATATGTCCTACCGACGGATACCCCGAAAGTAGCCGCTCGTACCTTCTATTGTCGTATAAAATTGGAAAATGACGCTAAAATCGCATTTAATTTATCTGACATCCCGCGTCTCAAGGATGGTGCATCAAATGTCCGATACCTGTATTTTTTGCAAGATCGTTTCTGGCGAATCCAAAGCGAATATTGTTTACAGGGATGAACAAGTGACCGCGTTCCGCGATATTCACCCCGTAGCACCGACACATATTCTGATCGTGCCGAACAAGCATATTGAATCGGTGAGCACGCTCGAAGTGGAGGATGAACCTATCGTAGGGCACATCTTCACTGTGGCCCGCAAACTCGCCCATGATGAAAACATCGCAAGCGGCGGTTTCCGCCTGATTACCAACACCGGTGCGAACGGCGGACAAACGGTCTTCCATTTTCATGTCCATTTGATCGGGGGACAGAGGATGAGACATCCGATGGGATAAAAGAATAAGAGGTGAGAATCAAAAAGGTGAGAAGCCTTCTACAACTTCTCACCTTTTCCTTTTTATTGCATTTACCGCTTTGTCAATGGGCTGTCTTTCAATTTGCTCTTCGGCTGGCTGGAACGATAGGCGTAATAGCCAAGCCCGGCACCACCAAGCAGGAGGAGCGCGCCAAAGATGCCAAGGATGGAGGAACGTCCATCGGTTGGCTGTTGTTCGACAGGCTCGCCGGCGGTTACCGTCTTGGATTGCGCACCGAAATCGATCGAAGCGCGGTCACCGGCTTTGACGGTCAATGTGTAGCTTAAGAGCATTGTCGCGTTGAAAGTATCGGGCACCGCCACGCTGACGTTGTATTCTCCGCTAGGGACATCCTCGAAACAGGCACGGACAGGTCCTTCCGTATCGGGGTCGATCGCTGAAGTAGTGTCTTGCGTTTGGGAGTAGGAACCGTTCAAATTCGTGAGACTCACCGCACCGCCATCGATGCCAAATTCGGTCTCCTGTCGCATTGCATCGCCGTTCGCGTCGTTAAAGAGCAGCACACAGACTTCAGTGGTACCGCTGACCGGTGTGGGAGTGACCGTAGGCGGGAGTTGTGTGGGTGCGGGTCCGGCAGTGGGACCATCCAGCACGGCCAGCCCCACAACGAGTTGCTGCCCGATGGCGAGGGTGCAATCTTGATCGAGACGCGTGTTGAACTGTCGCAACTGCGTAACGCCGATCCCATGCTTGAGCGCCACACTGGAGCAGCTATCGCCTTCCTGCACAAAATACAGGATGCGACCATCTGGCAAAGGAGTGGCGGTTTGGAAGCCCTGGGCGAGAGGAGCCGCAGAAGCGGGGAGGGATATCCCCACGAATAACAAAAGGACAACAAGCGGAAAAATAATGAAGAGAAGCCTTGTTTTCATCGGGGAAAATTATAACAGGAAGAAATCATTAACGATAAAGGGGCAACGTGTACGCGTTGCCCCTTCATCGTTTTATTTCCCGTATCGCTTTCTGATCTCCGGCAGGAAATATTCATCGAAGAATTTATCCACATCGTAATCAGGTTTCCAATTCCACTCGCTGCGGGCAAGGGAGTCGTCCACGTCCTCCGGCCACGAGTCGACAATTCCCTGACGGCGCGGGTTGGGGTCAAAGACGATCTTCGCACCAGGGAAGGCCTTCACCGCTCGGTCGCGGAATTCACCGGCCGTGATGGCAAATGCAGCGATGTTATAGATGGTATGATGCAATTTTTCGCGCGGCACATCCACCAGCATCAACAGGGATTTGATCGCATCGGGCATGGCCATGAAGGAGATCTTCGTATCTTCGCGCACAAAGCACGAATACGGTTTGCCCTGTGCGGCCGCGTGCAGCATCTCAGGGCCGTAGTCGCTTGTCCCGCCGGAGGGCAGGGTAAAGGCAGAGATCAAGCCCGGGAAACGGATGGCACGGAAGTCGAGCATGTGAGGCGGCATCTCATCCAAATGGCGCTGACCGAAGTACTTGCTGTAATAGAGCCCCAGCTTTTCGCAGTACAGCTTGTTGCATCCGTACATGGTGTGTGGCGTGTTATATTCGTCTTCCTTCACTGATCCTGCGGCGCGTTTGGCTTCGATGTTCGCCATGCCATAGGCAGCGATCGAACTCGGGAACAGGAACTTGACCGACTTGTGATATTTTTCAGAACGATAAGCAGCCAGCATCAATAATTGCATCGTCCCCTCCACATTAATACGATGCGCTTCTTCACTTGCGATCTCCGCCTTCGAGGAGAGCGATGCCGCGAGATGGAAGATCACGTCGAAATCATAGTCATAAAAATTCTTGATCTTGTATACCAAATCGCCCTGCACGTGCTCGGACGATATGTTCTTGATACTATCGGGAAGGGGAGCGAGATCGGATGTCACAATTCGATAGCCCCCTTTTTGAGATAAACCTTGAACCAGAGCCTGACCAATTTCACCACACGCACCTGTTACGAGTACAAGCTTTTCGGTCATCGATTCTCCTTATGTTACGAAGTGCCGCGTTAAGCGGTAGAATGACGTTCAACTTATTTTACAACACGAAGCAAAATTTTCTTCAAGAAGATTGTCATTATTCCATTATGAGAGTCACA
>CAZKSG010000132.1:0-13022 GCA_964555335.1 uncultured Anaerolinea sp. | reverse complement strand
TGGATATCCACACACTACGAAAATGGATCGCCGAACGCGATACCTACAGCATTTTAGAAACAATCGACGTTCACACCGGGGAAAGAAAAGTTCTAAAGGAATTTGACTATGTCATCGAAGCGCCCAACTGGACGCGGGACGGAAAAACTCTTGTGTACAACAGCAAGGGACACATGTACACGTATGAATTAGCAAGCGGAGAGATCAAAGAGATCGACACCGGTTTCGCCATCGACTGCAATAACGATCATGTCCTCTCGCCTGATAACACGGAGCTGGCTGTCAGTCATTTCACGAACGACGATGCGACTTCAAGAATCTACATACTGCCGCTTGCAGGAGGCGCACCGCGCCTGGTGACCGAAAAAGGTCCCAGCTATTTGCACGGCTGGTCACCGGATGGCAAACATCTCGCCTACTGTGCCGAGCGCAGCGGTCAGTATGATATCTACACCATCTCCGTGGATGGCGGCGCGGAAACCCAACTTACCGATCTACCCGGTCTGGATGACGGACCCGAATATTCCCCCGATGGCAAATACATCTGGTTCAACTCCGTACGCAGCGGGCTGATGCAAGTCTGGCGCATGGAAGCGGACGGCTCGAACCCGACGCACATGGTCAAGGAAGATGCCAACTGCTGGTTTCCGCATGTTTCCCCGGACAACCAATGGATCGTGTACATCGCCTACGGCAGGGATGACGTGAATCCGGGCGACCACCCGGCGAATAAAAATGTGGAACTGCGCCTCATGCCTGCCGAAGGAGGCGAATCCAGAACAATCATTAAATTATTTGGCGGACAGGGAACGATCAACGTCAACTCGTGGGCACCGGATAATCGCACTATTGCGTTTGTTTCCTATCGGCTCAAACAATAAGCCATAGGTACTGAAACATCTGGCTAAACAAAACGCGGACTTCGCGTCCGCGTTTTGTTTATTCTTTTTCTTTGCTGATCTTCATCCAGGTCTTCTTCATGTTCAGGGCATCCTCTTCCATGATCGGGCTTTCGCACAGGATGCGACCTCCGCAGCCGAACTCCTTCAAGGCTTCAAACAACACTTTCAGCTTCAAGTCTGACTCAGCAATGGGAAGATGATTCTTCTCACCTTTGGGACCATACTCGATCCCCGAGAGGTGGATGTGAAGTTTCTTTAGCGCATCCTTCCCCAGCGTGGTTTGATACGCTTCGAGGAGACGGGTCCACTCTTTGGAGGTATTCATCGTCCCATCGCCGGGACGCGCGTGCAGATGGGCAAAGTCCAGGCAGGGCAGCACACCTTTGATCTTGCTCATCTCAAGCGTATCTTCAAACGAACCAAGCATTGCAGATTTTCCCATCGTCTCGGGCCGCAATGTGACTGGGTTACCCGCCTTGCGCAATTCATCCACGCATCCCTTCAAGCGCGGGATGGCAACCTTTAACACCTCAGCCGGGTCATCTCCAAAATAGGAACCGGGATGAAAGATAATATCCGTCGCACCGGCAAGATTACCGTAATGGGCCGCATCCATCAAGCGTTTACGACTCTTGGGCCATTCTTCATCAGTAGCGTTCAAATTAATGAAATACGGCGCATGGACGCTCAATGCCACAGCCTGCTCTGTGCCACTTTGTTTGATCAATGCACACGTCGCTTCAGTCACACGCACCGACTGCACCCATCCAAGTTCGAGCGTGCTCAACCCAATGGACCTGCTAAATTCGATCGCGCCGACCGAACCACCCGGTTTCTTTGGTGTACCCATTGGCGAACCGACTGTTCCAAACGAAAAAGATAATGTCATACAACTCTCCTCTTTCCGTAGAGTCTTTTCGTTCCTCTACGACTCAGCGGCTAAAAAATTGACCTACCTTCGACCACAACGGCGGACCCAGGATCAACAACCCCACCAACACCGCTGCAAGCGCTGCGACAAGCACTGCCGCCGCACCGACATCCTTGCCCACCTTCGCCAGCGGATGATGGGTTGGGCTGGCCAGATCCACGACGGCTTCGATGGAGGTATTGATGAACTCTGCTGTAAACACGATCGCAATGGTGATGATCAGAGTCGCCCAATCGCTTGTGGAAAGCTTCAGCCATAAGCCCAACATTAAAACAGCCGTTGCCACCAACGAATGGATCCATGCGTTCTGCTGGGTCTTGAGCACATAGCCCCAGCCGCGAAAGGCGTGTCCAAATGCAGCGATACGGGATGTGATGAAAGTTTTGAAGGTCATATTTTTTGCTACTGTCATTCTGAGCACAGCGAAGGGTCTCTTTTACCAGGAAAAAGCCCATCAGCTGTAACATGCACTCCCTCAGAATGACATGTCTTCCTTATTCTTCTCGAATTTGAATGGCGCCAAGCCCAAGCGTTTCCAGGATCTCTGCCTGCGCCTTCCACATGCGGGACTTTTCTTCGGGTTCGCTATGGTCGTGACCCAACAAATGTAACACGCCATGCACCACGAGAAGTTGCACTTCCGATTCAACTGGATGGCCCGCCGCATTGGACTGACTCTGCGCGCGAGGGATCGAGATGAGGATATCGCCGATATAACGCGCACCCGTCTCCGGGTCCGTTTCGGAGGCGGGGAAGGAGAGCACGTCGGTCGGCGCATCGATCCCCAGATAATCGCGGTTCAATTCCTGCAAACGTGCATCGTCTGTGAGAACGATCGACAGTTCAGAGTCCAGCGATTCGGATTCATGCTTTAGAGCGGCTTGTGCAGCACGTTCCAGCAAATGTTCCGGGAAGGGAAAATTCAGTTCAAGGTTGATCATTTTTTGCTCGGTGCAGTACTGACATCCATGGTGGCTGGGTTTTCCTTGGGATATGAAATACGCGGGTGATGGGTGCCGCGCAGAATGTTGACGAAGACATCGGTAATGGTGCTGAGATCGCGCAAGGTAAGTTGCGTGTTATCGAGCTGCCCCTGCTTTTGTGCATGCTCGATCGTGGAAAGAACGATCTTTCGAATGGCTTCTTCATCGTGTGGGCGTTCAGCGCGTGCACGAGCTTCGGAGCCATCTGCCAGCATGAGCAGTGCCGTCTCGCGCGAACGCGGCTTGGGGCCGGGATAATGGAAGTCGGCTTCGTTCACCTTGCTTTTATCGCCGCTCGCCGCTTCGACCGCCTGATTGTATTGATAACGGGTCAACATCGTGCCATGATGCTCAAGGATGAAATCGTCGATCCGCCGCGGCAGACGATGCTTGCGTGCAAGTGCCACGCCATCGGGGACATGCGCAATGATCATCGCCGCCGATTCGGCCGGGTCGAGATCTTCGTGTGTGTTCATCTCGCCCTGGTCCTGGTTTTCGATGAAGAACGTTGGGTTCATGGACTTGCCTACATCATGGAAAAGTGCGCCGACACGGGTGAGGAGCGCATCGGCACCGATCAATTCAGCAGCTTGCTCGGCAAGATTGGCCACCTGCAAACTATGCTGATAGGTGCCGGGCGCATTACGCAAAAAGAATTGAAGCAATGGAAAATCGGGACGCGAAATCTCGATCAACTGCAAGGCGGTGGTGAGTCCTAACGTTTGGGCGAGGAAGTATTGCAGCAGCAGGGCAATGCTCGAAGAGGCAAGTCCGCTGAAGATGGCGGAACCGGCAAGTTGCAGCAACGCGACCGCATCCATCACATTGAACGGCACGCGGAACGCCAGCAGGACGAGCATGCCTGCGCCTGCCATCACCATGCCCGCGCGGAAGAACGTCCATACACGGCGGGCCGAGCCGAGCACAAGCACACCCGTCAACGATGAGAACAAATAATATGGGATGAGATCCAGCGCATTCGGCATCCCGTACGGGATGAGGAAGGCAAGCATGATCGAAAACACAATCCCCGTCTCAACACCGAACAGAGTGGCAAGCAACAATCCCATTGCGCCAAAAGGAAATGCATACGGCAGCAATGTACGTTCCGGGATGATCAGACGTGCACTGACCGCGAAAAGAATGAATATTAATGCCACCAATACAAGGCTGCGCGCGCTGGTCAGGAACTGTAAATGACGACGTGTGAAATACAGCCATACCAATGCAGCTTCCATGATCACGAGCCCCCCTGCCCCGGCGTAATCCTGCCAGGGGCTGGGCTCCTCGATCAGCCTGAATTCACGTAATGCTTCGAGTTGAGCCGGTGTGACGATCTGTCCACGTTGGACGATGATCTCACCTGTCTTGTATTCCTGGGTAACGGGTTGTACCGCATTTCGTGCCGTCTCCTTGGCGGCCGCCGTTAGCTCAGCACTGTAAATGCTGTTGGGTGCCACGAAAGCGGAAGCCAACTCAGAGACAATGGCAGCCTGGTCTTCACTTAACGACAGGCTCACCAGCGATGGCACTGATCGGCGAACAGTCTCCTTATCCAGATCCCGAATCGTGCGACGCATCACCTGTTCGAGCACGATCAACGACTCCTGCTGAATGGCATCCCAGCGCGGCGGTGTGAGCGCAAGGATCTGCTCCACTGTGGATTGCTGGATGGTGACATCATTCAGTGCGTTGATATCCTGTGTCTTTTGTTCAAGAGATGCGTTCGTATCGGCACGGACGAGGCTGATATACAGCAATGCTGCCCGCAGTCGTTCGATCTGGCGGCGTGCAATTGACGGGTCGGGAGGAGCATAGATGGACGAAACCGCGTTCTCGGCGTCGTGACGCGCCTCCTCCGTCCGTACATTGCTGGTATAGGAATGTGTCGTTGTTGCCCGGAAATCGTTCGGTGAAACTTCTCCTGCCTGAAGCGGTGCCTCGCCTGGGAGAACCAGGTCCGGCAGTATCAATGCCCCGTAGGCGATGATGCTGGTCAGAAGGAGCAGGATGAATTGCAGCGTGCGGATGCGCGCAGGGATGATGCGGGTACGCGCGTTGGGAGTCCCCATCTTATTTTTGGAGCAGTTCCCGCACGGTCGCGCTGACCATGTCATTGGGTGCGCGGCCCGCGACTTTCGCCATGACCACCTTCATGACCTTGCCCATATCGGAGGGAGATGCGGCACCTGTTTCTGCGATGGCCACCTGGACCAATGCTCGTAGTTCTTCGGCGGGTATGGCCTTTGGCAGGAAGGCTTCCAGCACCTTGATTTCGGCTTCGTTGGCTTCGATCAGGTCCGCACGGTTGGCTTTCTTTGCCTCTTCGAGGGCTTCGCGGCGGTTCTTCATCTCCTTTTGGAGGATACTCGTCACCGCAGCATCGTCGAGTTCGATACGTTTATCCACTTCCACCTGCTTGATCGCAGCCAGCACCATGCTGACCGTGTTCTTGCGGACCTTGTCTCCGCTCTTCATGGCATCTTTCATGGAATCGTTAAGTTGAATTTTGATCGTCATAGGGCGGATTATACTAGAGAAGGAATGGGGAAAAAGAACACATCCGGGTCATCTCTCATTCGTCTGATTCAGGTTCGCTTTCTTCATCTTTATCATCCGGCATGGGGTTTTGCGGTTCGGACCGTGTCTCCACATAGTCGGCGCCCCACAACAATACTGTACCTGCCAGAATAACCAACGGAGCAGATTTCACTGCAGACATCACTTCAAAAGAGTAACGGAGTGAAAGGTGCAAGGCCATCATTGCGAATAAGAGAAGGAATACAGTTACAGGAATTAGAACGAACAGGCAGAGTCGGAACCATGTTCGATAAGCCTGTCGCTTGTCCTTTGGGCGAAGCGCCAGCCAGTACAGCACAAGGCTTAACGGCGTCACCGCGAGTGTTACCAGATTCCTAGTGTATCGAACCCACGTATAGTAAAAATCGAGGAATGTGGCATCCTGCCGCAATTTCGCTATCATCAAAAGGTACAGAATGATCCAATAAGATGCCCAGGCAAGGTAACTCATGGGTGGTTCCAACAGGTTCACTTCCAGCATCAACAGCAGCGTCATGGCGGCAATGAAGATCATCACCAGCAATTCATCCACAAAATAGACTTCCAGCGATGCATCGCATAAGATCGAATACCACACGCCAGGGGAACATGGCCACGGCAGCGCATTCCCCATGAGTAACAAAGTACAACCTAGAAATGTCAAACCGGGTACGAGTACTTTTTTCGTCATGAGTAGCATCCTGTACAGTTAGGGTAATGCCCAATCTACAGTTATAAAATAATCGTTCAAAATAGCTTGTTTCTTGTACAAATATTCATGGAGATGCTGGCTGTCTTTCGTCAGTCCAAGCATGTGATTCCCCTTTTTGGCCAATTCCCCGAAGAATAACTGGCGCAATTTCCCCATCATTTCGTACCATTCAGTCAACGTCTTTTGTTTTGCAACGAACAATTTTGCGCGGCCGTATGGGTCAATGAAGAGATCTGCCCAACCGCTATCGCTCATGGGCGTATCGATGATCGGGAACATGAATTCAGAAGTATAAGGGAACGACCGGTATCGTACGACTGGCATAAAACCCTGATATTCCACCGCTTTATATAATCGTTTCGACACAGATGGGATCAGTGCGATCTCGTTCCAAAGCGAGTCGTATTGGAAGTTCTCGTCCAACCCCATGTAGATCAGATTACCTTCATCATCGATGAGGCGTCCCTGTACAAAATAGTCGAGGGAAATGATCTTGGCCATTCCCTTGTCGAGCACGATCGTCCCGCCTCGTTCGGTCGTAAGTGGATCGCCATCGGCATAGTGTTGTCTCAACGGGAAGCCATCCTCCTGCAGGAATGCGGGCAAATTGGAACTTCGCCCTTCAGACGATACAGAATTGACGGCAATTTGTATGTCACGGATGTTGATGAATTCATCCTGTGCCACGTTCGAACGTAAGCTGTGACTCCATCCCGGATAATTTTGGATCATCGGCGCTCGCGAACCGTGAACCACAAGGAGATTGTTGAGTCCTTTACTAAAGTATGTGGGGCTATGCAGGATGGCGGTACGTTTCAGAGGCAGACGCGCCGTGGAGGAGTCGACCAGGTCGCATTCCGGAGAGATCAAGCCAAGCCGCCATCGTTCCCGGCCACTGACCTGCTTTACATGCCTGAGATCGTTCTTTATGGCTGTGATCACATTTTGCTCCGAAAGGATGCGTTCGATCAACTCAGGTGTGACACTTTTGGCAGGGTACGGACGCAAGGCAAGGTCGATGGAACGACCGGCAGGGCGCGGGAGATTCTTTAGCACCAACGACATGGGCTTTTGCTCAATCATGAAACCGATGACAATAAGCCCAATCCCAAACATGGTGGATAGTAATCCGTGGCGGATGTTATACAATACCCAAATCACCATGAAGAGAAAAAAACTGGTGTGAAAGAGCCCAAAAAGAAGCGTCTCTTTGGATGTCATGTGAGACTCGCGCTCGGTCGCAGACCCGTCCCCGATCTTCTTCTTGTACTGGCGGATTCGGGTGTAGAAATAGACCTGCATCAAGACAAAAATCCCCGTGTACACAAATAAAATTTTATAAAAGACAGACTGACCCATGACTCAGACTCCCTTCTGTGCGTTCCATGCCAAGTCCCCCAATCCAATCAACGCTTGTGCTCCTAGAATATAACAATCACATCTCGATTTCATGTGTCGTTTGTCACATACCAAATAAAAATCGGATCACTCATGGCATCCAAGTGGTCCGATTCATATCGTGATGGAGTCTGCTATTGCGAAAAATATTATTTCACGAGTTCCACCTCGAACACCCATGGACCTTTGTAGGTATAGCCATTTTCTTCAAGATACGTCTGGAAGGCTTGTTTTTCACTGAGACCCGGATACAGCGCAGGCAATTGAAGTAGTGGGTTTGGATCGAATCCATACGAGATTAGATTCTCAAGATCAGGAATGTTCAAGGTCAGGGACGTGGGATTACGGCTGCCCACCTGGAAGCCGATCTTGATACAGTTTCCGTTCTTAACGGGAGGCGCCCAATACGGTTCGCTTCCAACACGCATGTCACCGCCTGTGGAGGAGGAGAACAAGGTCCTGGAGTTATACAAGGAGGCTTCGCGGTCTCCAAGGCGAAGCGCGGATTGGCTCCCAATGGTCCAAGGAGCATAGCTGGGCTCTTGAAAACAAAGGTAGATCTGCGTGAATACCGGCGTGACAGTGACGCTGTCCAAAAGCATATCCAGTCCATTGGCGGTGACCGTCTGCTTTGGATAAAACCTCACTTCGGGATACATGGGCAGGTCGAAATCAAAACGGAATTTGGCCAGGATCTTCTCGTAGTCCGGTGCCGGGGCGTACAGGTTAAAGGCGAATTGTCCTTTGAAGCGGTCTCCCTTGATGAGCGTGAGAGGGACGAATTCGAACTGGATCAGGGCCGGGTCCACGGCGGGACCGAATCCGCCGCTGGAGTTGACCACGTTCCCGTTTTCATCGTACATGTCGACATTCCCCAAACGGCTGGACGTCAACACATCAATGGTGTTCAGGTCCTCTCCGGTGATGCGCATCTGAAAGATGATATGAGATGTGTCGATGTAATAGGACTCGATGGCGGCGGTATATCCGTTCACTGTATGCGGCGGGATGACGACCCACTCTGGTTCTGGTTCGGATGTTTGCGTAGGGACCAATTCCGTCGCAGTTGGAATCCCCACATGGACTGTGGGAGTGGGTATGATGGTCGTTGAACTGACTTCTGCATTACTTCCGGGTCGATTGAAAACAACCAGCACCACGATCAATAATGCGGTCAGTACCATGCCAATACCATAATAGAACTGTTTCATTGGGATCCTCCACGAAATGACATTCGCGTCATTGTCGGTCGGATCGCCTGTTTTATCCACTGTGGATTCCACGGGAACATCACCTGTTGGTTTCCGCAGGTCACTTTCTGTAAGCTTCAAGATCGCCTCGGCGCGCGAAGAGACGCTCAATTTGGCGTAAATGTTCTTCAGGTGGAATTCCACGGTACGGTTGGAAATTCCGAGTTCAAGTGCGATCTGCTTGTTGCCTTTCCCTTGCATCAAAAATCGAACAACTTCCTTTTCACGTTCGCTGAATGGGCTGTTTGGGTTGTACATGCTTCTATTTTACAGGAGGCTTCACGAGTCCCTTAACCTGCCACAGTATTGTACATTTCGTCTGCAACGAGAAGACAGATCTCCGCAAGAGCATGCTATGAGTTCTTAATCTTCATATTCTCACGGATGCGCTGGGCAAGTGCAGCCATCTCCTGATTTGAAATGTCCAAAAACCCATCTTCCATGCTCAATGCCGCAAGCTGCTGCCCCTTGAACGGAACGCCGTACGGCAGCGGCGCAATATGCCAGTGGACATGCTTATTGCCTTGCTGGCTCCCCAGCGAAAGGATATAGACGCGTTCCGCATCTACGGTTCGGCGCACAGCTTCGCTGACCTGATACACAGCCCGTTGCAGGGACAGATACTCATCCATACTGAAATCGCCGGTCACTTGCTCTTTGTGAGCGACAGGTGCGACAAGAGCATATCCATGCAGCGTGGGATATTTATTGAGGAAGACGATGAACTCATCGTTCCGGTAAATGATATGGTTACCGTCCAATCGTCCTGCGATCATCTCACAGATAAAGCAGGGGGCGTTTTGGATATGTTCGATGTATGAATCAAGGTCAAAGCGTTTGTGGTGAGTCATGGGTCATTAGGTGTCCGATTTTGTTGTGAGGCGATAAAACAACATCCTTTACGGGCAAGGATAAACGCTTATCTTGCACCTGCTTCATCAAGCAGAAATTTCAGCATTTCATTATAGACGAGTTCCTCCTGGGCGATAAAGCAGTAATGATGTCCATCGGGGATGGGTACGATTTGGGCATGCGGAAACCTATTTTGAAATTCCCAAATTAAAGTCCAAAAGAAAGGGGTTCGTATGTCCCGATGAAATTGCTCAAACGCAGCTTTTTGTTCCTCGGTGTAGACCTTCGGCAATGTGTATATTCCCATTGCGTAAAAACTGAGAATCGGTATTCTGGCTTCCACTCTTTTGGGGGCATACCCGCTGATCAGATGCTCAGTCATCATTTTTTCAACGAATTCGGGCATTCGGTCAACGAAAACCCCATCTTCATTGACTTTTACACCATGCGAATATTCCTCGTCCCATAGTTCGCTCCATATTTCTGCAAATTCGGGGATGTCCCTTTTCACAATGGAAATAAATTCTTCGAACGTACGCGGGAGCTCTGGTTCCTTTTTAATCTCTATATTTTTGAGCGGACTTTGTTCGCGCAATTCCGGGAGCCGTCTTCGATCATCCAACGCATCCAGATAGATCAGTTTTTCGACTCGGTTTGGGTATGACGCGGCAAAATGAGTGAGTTCGACACCCGCCAGTGAGTGACCGGCAAGGATGGCTTTTTCAACATCCAACGAATCCATGAACTGGCGAATATCTTCGATGAGTGTATCCGCGTCATAGCCAGTTTCGGGGGTATCCGAATCGCCCTGTCCACGGCGGGTGAGGGCAAAGACGCGAAATTTATCTGTAAAACGCGGCGCAAATCGGTTGAAGATGTAAGCGGAAGACCCCATCCCGGTGAGAAAGATCAACGTGGGCCCTTCGCCGCCCCAATCCAGATAATGGAGGCGGATTCCGTTGACGTGGACAAAGTTGCTTTTGGGATTCGATCGTTTCATTTTCCTACCTGAACCTCTCGCAATATTTTTATTTCATCGGCATGAATACCTTGTTTCATGAAGGATTTACACAACGAGCGAACATCTCTTTCCAAAAAGGCGTTGGCGTTCGGATTATTCTTGAATTCCATCACCTGCGGAAAATCGATGACAACCGCCTGTTCCTTGTGCCAGAGAATGTTGAACGTGGAATAATCGCCGTGAACTCTGCCAGATCGCACGATCCGCTTCAAGTTCTGAACCGATTGGCGGAAGGCTTCCTCGGCCTCCTTTTTTTCCATCTTCAAGTCTGAGATGCGCGGCGCGGGGTTTCCATGTTCATCCCCAATGAATTCCATGACGAGCGCAAGCCCATTGACGGCAACCGCTCTCGGCACCCGGACGCCATGCTCGTGCAGATGTTGCATCTGCTTAAACTCCTCCTGCACCCAGAGGACTTGATGGGCATCAAGCCCTCTCTTGCTTCCCTGTTCGATTGCCTTTTCCATCCTCGCATCGCCAATAAACCTGCCTTTTCTGTAGGCTTCATCGTGTTTAAACGAACGCACCCGCATATCTGTGTATATCTTGACTGCTACAAGTCCCTTTGAATTTCTACCAAGGAACACCGACGCCTCCTTGCCCGTTTTGATCCCGGAGATCAATTCATCAAGATAGTCCATCTGATGAAGTTCGTTGAGGTCAGCGTTTTCGAATTTTGCGTCTGGGTCAGCAGAATTTTCCGTGTAAGAAACGAGTTGCGTTACTGACTGTTTACCGGTTAACTTGTCCTTTTTACTTTTGAGCTTTACAAAACTTTCTGTTTCCAATTCGTCTTCATCGAACTTGTTTAAAGATATTTTCATTCCTTATTTTCCTGGTTAATTCACCTGCGGAAAAGAAATACGCAGGGTAGCGCGCCCTGCGTCGATGAGAGAAACAAAAACCGCAGGGTGAACACGCCTGCGGTTGGATGGATCAAAGGAAACGAATCAGATCGTCGCTATATTCCACCTGCGAGAGGCGCGCTCAAAAGGACATTGGGGGAAGAGATGATGGTTGTCATTTTTTTCGTGCCTCCTTTTCTTATTTTTGGACGAGAATACTCTTATTTTATCTGAGGGAATGGACTGTGTCAACTAAGGCATTTGGGCTCATCCACGACGCGCAATAGGGACCAGTTGCGGCTTTGCGATGCGGATGTAATCGCTTAACATCATCATGATGGACCGATCCAGGCGACCAGCGTTGAACACCACTTCGCCGTTTTGCTGAATCAGCGGATCCGCCAGCAACTGGAGTTGGGCGTTGAAAGAAAAAGGCGGGATCGCCCCGATGACGCACCCCGTTAATGCCTGTGCCTTTTCCCGTTGTGCAAAGGCGACGCTGTCCGCATTGAAGTATGTTTTGATCCCATCGAAATCCACGCGGCAATCGCCGGGGATATTCGCCAGGCAATAGATGTTTTCCTTTTTTGTGAGTCTCACCTGCAAAACCATTGATTTGATGGATTGCTCGATGCGGTTGCCGCGAATCTTTGCAATGACTTCTGTGCGCCCCTCCGGTTCATGTTCTATGACACGGTAGGATGCTCCATTTCGATCGAGCAATGCACGAAGTTGAGTATGAATATCTCTTTCGGGAATAGGTGATACCATATTTGATAGACACGGTCCGGCGAAACCGGGCTGCTTATTTCATTGCGTAGACTGCATACCCACGCGGCGGGGCATAGAACTGGGCCCGTCCATCGCGGTCAGTGGATTGATTGACAGGGCGGGACATGTCGGTTTTGCTCCACCAGGCCACGGGTTGGAAGGATGCGTTCGCCCATTTGGTGGTCACCAGTCGTCCGTTCCAGCTGTCGCCGCGGTTATTGAGCACGTAGACCAATCCCGGGTCATCACTATAACCGGTGCGTTGCATGATGTACAAATTATCGTCTACATAGAGAACGTTCGTTGCGCCGCCGGCATATTTTTCATGGGCGGTGACGAGCGCAGCGATGCCGTTCGGCGTGCCTTCCAATCCCAGGTTGTAGTTATAGTAATCATGCCAGAACACGCACGGATATCCTTCATGCGTGAGAATATAACTGTACGCCAGCAATTTATCGTTGACGATCGGGCGTCCCTCATCGCGCAGATCATGATTCTCTACAAATGTCACGGTCGTCTGCGGTTGTTTTTGCAAAACTGTCTCCCATGAAACGAGATTGTTCAGGCTGAATCCATATTGGTCACATAATGCCTTGAGCATTTCACGCAAAGGGAAATCGAACGCGTCCACCGGGTTCGAACTGGAAAAGTTCGCCAGGTCCACCCAGTTTTCGATGGCATGGGCGTTGTCCCAGAACTCGGCGACGCCATATGGCACGAACGGCTTGCCATCGCGCATGTAGCGATATTCCTGAATGGCTGTGATCGTGTTCGCACCATAGCCTTTGACAAAGTCAT
>CAZKSG010000131.1:0-13076 GCA_964555335.1 uncultured Anaerolinea sp. | reverse complement strand
CGCGAATGGTTATCCTGCACAAATCGGGTCGGGATACCTGCCTCTTCGAATTGATCCATGCGGTAGGTTTCCATGAAAAAACCCCGTTCATCACCAAACACCTTTGGCTGAACGAGGATCACGCCAGGCAGATCAGTTGCAATGAATTCCATGATTTCTCCTTCTTCAAACGATCATTCTCGCGGCTCAACATACGTAAGTGGATAGCTGCGGTCCGCTCAAAATTGCAGCCACAGAACACACAGAGAACTTTGAGGTCTTTCTCAAACAACTCTATGATTCTGTGGCTGATAAAAATCCATATTCGACGGGTCACTCATAAAAATGCGCGCTTGTGTTCACCACACAAGCACGCATAAAAAGTCGTACGGGTAAAATTTATTCCTCTTTGGAGGATGGTTTCTTGAGTTTTTCCACCAGAGTACGAGGCTGTGTCTTGATCGCAGTGACTGCCTTTTCGACGGTTTCGGTAACTTCCTGTGGGATCTCTCCATGTTCGAAGAAATCCAGCAATTTTCGGGAGCGTCCACCATCAGCAGGGACATCCTCGGAGGAATGGGAAATGTAGTCGCTATAATACTTGGGTGAGTACAGGGAAAGATACTGGTAATCGCCCTGACTGGTCGCTTTTTGCAGGGTGATCTTGTTGAAGACCACGCCAATCACCTTTGCACCAGCCCGGTCCAGTTGTTCTTTCATCACCTTGGCCTGTTCTTCGCGCGTCACGCCCGGCACCAGGACCAAGATCACCCCGTCAACCTTCGATGCAAGGTTGTAGGCATCAGAAATCACCAGGGGAGGCGCGTCCACAATAATGACTTCAAACGACTCTTTTAGTTCGGTCAGAATCGCCCCGATCCGTTTGGAACCGACAATTTCCGTTACATTCGGCAGGCGCGTTCCCGCGGTGATGACTTCCAGCCCTGTCTTCTTCCAGATCTTGACCACGCTGAGCGGAGTACGCTCGCCGCGAATCACATCAGAAAGCCCATGTTTGGCTGACATATCCAACGCCGCATGAACAGCAGGTCTGCGCAGATCCGCGTCCACGAGAATGACCTTTTGATCGCCCTGAGCCATGGACAATGCCAGATTGACAGCAATAGTCGTCTTGCCGTTCCCTTGACTCGGGCTTGTAATCAGAATCGTCTTGGCAGGGCTGTCAACCCCAAAGAAATCCAGGTTGGATTTCAATAAGCGAAAACTTTCAGCAAGGCTTGTGTTGGGATTCTCCAACACATAAGTGGCATTGTTTCCGGTTTTGCCATCCTCACCCTCCTGAACTTCCTGGTCAGTATCTTCAATCGCAGATAGGTAACCGATCACAGGGTAGTTGAGGACACGTTCCACATCGGTTGTGGTCCTGATCGTCCGATCGATATATTCGATCAGATACGCAGCACCCGCTGCCAGGCTGAAACCAACAGTGGCGGCCAGCAGGATGATCAAGATCTTGTTCGTCCCAACAGAACGGGTTGGAAGATTTGCCGGCTCCACCACAGACAAAATATTCAACGCCCCTTCCTGTGAATTAGACAGGAAGTTGGCATAGTTCTGACGCAGAGTGGTCAACTTCGAGGTCAGATCGTTGATTTCCTTTTCGGTGCTAGCCACCTGACTGGCACTGCTCAGAGTGGTGAGACTCTTCTGCAATTCTTCGACCTTGGACTCCGTCTCGGTGATCTGTGACTGCAGGCTGGACAACTGTTCTTTGATGAATTCCTGCTGTTGCCCAGTCTCGGTGCTTCCTGTTACAGGTCCCTTTAGAGTTAGCTGCCTGGCCAGCTCATTGGCAATGATCTGAGCCCGCTTCGGATTTGTATCCGTCACTGAAATTTCGATCAACTGTGTGTTCGGAACCACAATCGCTTCATAGGAAGGCAGCCAGGTGATTCCCAACGCTTCCATGGTGGCTACCTGGATCGGCTCACGGTTGGCCATATCAGCATAAATGGTAGCAAGCTGGGTGGCAAGATAGATCTGGTTCGAGTCAGGGTTGGGGTTGTTGATCGTCTGACCGATCATCAACGTTGTACGCGATACGTACACCTCAGACTGGAACATAACCGAAAGCGAACTTGCAATTACGGCAAGCGCTGTTGCAATAAACAACAAGCGCCACCATTTGATCAAAGGTTTAAGATAAGCATTAATATCCATAGGCTACACAAATATTTTCAAAACAGGTAGAGAATACTTCTTTTTTTGCATTAAGTCCAGTGGGAATACTGGTTCCCAGAAAATTGCCCAGGCAACCTACGTCATGACGCCAGTACGACACAAAAGTTACTCATCAAAACGCACTTTGAGCATAGTGAGAGGCTGATTTTTCGTAAATTCCCACCATTTGTTGGGCGGTTTCCTGCCAATTATGATGTTTTCTAACATATTCCAACCCAGACTCCCCTACCGTTTTTCGCAGGGCGGGATCTTCGATCAGTTTTACGGCACATGCAGCAAAGTCTTCGGCGTTGTCGGCAACCAGCAGTTCCCTACCCGGCGTGGCTTCAAGCGAAGACAATACCTTCGAATTGGTAATGACCGGTGTGCCTGTGGACATCGCCTCCAATATCTTATTCTGGACTCCCGCTCCATAGACAAGAGGGACCACGGCCGCTGTCGCCTTCCACAAATACGGGCGGATATCCTCCACGGTTCCGGTAACGACGACGTTGGATGAATCAGCCAATTTGCGGATCTCCGCCGGAGGGTCTTTTCCCACCACCACCAGGCGGACATCCGGCCGCTTCGCCCACAGCCGCGGCATGATCTCGTTATACAAAGACATTACCATCGAGATGTTGGCGTGATAACTCATCTTACCGGAAAAAACCAATGTGGCGGGCTCACGCACAACGTTGGGGTTGAGGCGGAAATACTCCTGATCCACCCCGTTGGAGAGGACCGTGATCGGGGCGGGAGTCACGTCCCGCGGGAGAATCTCCAACAACGCAGCTTTATCTGTAGACGATGTAACAAGCACATGATCGAAGTCACCAAGCAATCGTCCTTCAGCGTTCTGCGTGCGCCCCAATTCGAAACGGGTCATCAACTTACCAAAGAGACTGCCGCTCTGGCTGGATGCCTGCTTGAACAGATGGGTAATGCAATCCACACTATCCCATACCACTGGCATGGACGGCGCGTGCACCTTGATAAATTTTCCATACTCTGAACCGCGCAGGTGTTCCACATGGATAACATCATACTTTGGCAACAGGCTCACGAGTTTTGCTGCAAGCACAGGATGCCAGCTATACACTGATTGCAATGGCTTACTCGATGGCACAGCCAGCGCAGAGTTAAACAGGGAACGCCACAGCGGCTGATGCTGATAGTGAACGTGGCGGCACTTCAACTTGAGAGCCTCTGCATCACGAATATCTGCATCCCCCGAACCGAGTGTGAAGACATCCACATCGTGACCGAGTGCAGTCAAGCTGGAGATGAAATTATAGGCACGAGTGCGGATCTGATTTGGAACGTAGGGAACGATGTAGGCGATTTGCATGAGGGCTACGATGCAATACGTTGATACGTTTTATCAAGCTCATCAAGCACAACCTGCCAGTTGTATTTTGTTTCGACCAGACGGCGACCGTTGGATGCTAATGTAGCTTGCAGTTCTTTATCATGCAGCAAGCGTAAAACTGCATCTGCAAAATTTGATGGATTATCCTCCACCAACACATCACTGCCCCGTTGCGCGTCGATCCCTTCCAGGCCGATCGTAGTGGTGATAACTGGCATGGCACGTGCGAACGCTTCCAATATGCGAACGCGCATTCCTCCACCTGCGCGCACTGGGATGACCATCAGGGCAGATTTCGCAAAGTACGGATCAAGCTCTTCGACAAAACCCGTGACTTTGACACCTGACTGCGAGTCCTCAGACAAACGTACAAAATCGCGCGGCGGATTCTTGCCAACGATCGTTAGTGTGGCATTCGGCATCTTCCCTCGTACCAGCGGAAACACCTCCTGCACGAACCAACGAATGCCATCGGCATTAGGCGGGTAATAGAGAGTGCCCATCGTCAGAATATTGAGTGAGTCCGTGTTACGCGCCACCGGGCGGATCTGATCTGTATCCACCGCAATGGGGATTACAGAAATTGGTGGAACCGTTTCGTCCGATTTATATGCCTGGACCGCATCCAACAACGCGAGACGGTCGGGTTCAGCAACAGCCAATGTCGCCTCGAAATCTGTAACGAGCATACCTTCATATTGCTTGATGCGCTTCGTTTCCAGCCATAACGGCGGTTTCAAATAGAACGGAGCATTGTCCTTCATCCGTTCAGTGATCGTCCACACGGCGTTGTGAGCATCGAAGACCAGTTTCGGCTTTTTGGAACCGTTGGTGTCCAGCGGAAATGCGAACTGCGCCATGGTCAACTGGTCAGCATGGATAACATCCACGGGTTCAGTTTTCACAACCTGCTGCACCACCGTTCGCATCTCCGAGAGATCATCGCGTTCCACCAAAAAGGGACGCCCACTAACTAATGAACGCAAAAAGTAACGGACATCGTTGACACGCGAGCGGTGAATCGGCACAGTATGGACTGTGCTGCACACATCTTTTACCGCATCGACATACGGAAGTTCTTCCGGGCGTACAAACGACGCCAGTGTAATTTTATGTCCACGTTGGGAAAGATAGCGCAGAACATGCCAGGTTTTTACTTTGGGCCCCGATGTAGGCGGATAAGGAAGGATCTGTGTAAGAAAAAGAATATGCATGGTTCAATATGGTTGAGAGGCTACCCTGAGAGTTATGGAAGATAAATATAGAGAACGGCATCTCCACCAAATGGTGCAGTGAAAGATTGCGCAGAACTTCCGCCAGCAATTGTGAATCCTGTTGTCGTCGCTCCAGTGGACGGGTTGAACCACTCATAACTGAGTTGTTTTCCAGAAGCAGTGGATAGATTCACCGTTACATTGCCACCAGATGGCAGGTATACAAGATATTGATTTGCAGTGGTATTTCGTAAACAGTAAGTACTGGAACAGGCACTCGTGCTATTGCTGGGCGTCATGGAAGTCAGGTTTATACGGTTGGCATAGCTGCGAATATATCCCAGGTTGAGACGGATCTCTTGTTCATTTCCGGTAGGTGTCAAGAACATACCACGTCCGGTCGTCGCCTGGTTATCGATATACACATCCATGAAGATCGTGTTCTCACCGCGTGTAAAACTTCTCCACACCCATTGTCGATTACCGCAAATACCACCCAAGTGATCGGTGTCTGAAATGATAACTTTGTTTCCCGTTGCAACGGGCGGTACATAGGCATCAATATTGCAGTTATTCGTACCAAGCGATATCCAATCTGAATGGTTGTTGGTGCTGGTCAGGTTGGCAATACTACCATTGGGATACTGCCAGGTCATACCCACTGGATGTTTGTTATATCCATGGCTTTGTTCATAGGATTTAACATAGTCAACCATAGCATATTGCCAGGCTGAAGAATTTCCATTGCTTTCATTGCTGATCTCGAACAGAACATTATCCAGATCATGGACCGTCTCAATTACTTTTGCAATATACGCCTTCTGCAAAGGGGTGATATTGGTGGTGATATAGGTATCGGATATGGTATGCGTCTCTTCACCGCTGCCATTATTATTTCTGTCCCCTTCAATGCTATTTATATTGTTATCTGAATTATAGGGATGCCCGGCCCAGGGATCATGCCCACTGAATTTGCTTTCCACGCTCCAGCCGTCAAACAGCATGATCGAAACATAGATGCCGTTGTCACGCGCCTGTATCACACGTGCCCGCATGCGGTCGAAGTATGTCTGATTGAACTGCGTCAAATCGAATTTGTTACCACCATCAAAAGCGCCAGGAGTGGATGAGCGCGCATAGGGCATCGGGTCGAACCAGAAATTAGGCCCTGCCTCACCGCCACGTGCATTCTCTGCCCGCCATAGACGGAAGAAATTATGGTTATTTTGTTTAAGAAAATTGATATACGTGTTGAAATCGAACTTGGCTGACACATTGCTGGTGTCATCGCAGTCGATTAGATTGCACCAGGTGTGTGATCCGGTTAGCAATACAGATCGATACTTGCCGTTGACAATGACTCCATCGGTAAAGTAACGTGGGTTATCCGGGTTTTTGAACAACAACCCAATGCCGCCCACCGGCGTACCAGTTGGCGTTCGAGTGTTGGTGGGTGTTTTGGTTGGCGTCTTTGTTGGTGTATTTGTCCGCGTCGGTGTCTTCGTGGGTGTCTTTGTCGGCGTACGTGTAGGTGTAAAAGTCCGCGTATTGGTGGGAGTGAATGTCTTGGTTGGGGTGAACGTGTTTGTGGGAGTAAATGTGTTTGTTGGGGTAAACGTGTTCGTAGGCGTATATGTGTTGGCATACGTATATGCCGGCTTTGTGCCAAGTGCTGCAGTAGCCGAAGGCTTTGTCGATGTCGGGGTGGTTGGCAGGTATGTTAGATGCAGCGACTCATAATCCATCCGGGCATCGCTGTTCCGGCTGTCCGATTTGAATTGAACGAGAATCATACCGTCTGATGAAATGTAAGTGGTGATGTTGTCGATCGGCCAAAGCAACGTGGTCCATTGACCCAGCGTCAGGCCAACCGAAGTTCCGAGTGGAATCCAGAGCTTCGTTTTCCAGTTATAGACCGACCATGTCCAGGTTTCGGTGGAATCAGCGCCCCAAAAATTCACCTGCAATAAGGCGTCTGAAATCGTATCCACGTAAATAGTGGACGGCAATTGAAACGTACTTTCACTGATATGCGGCGTGGTTGACGAAGTGAACGCCACATACGCAGACGGTGTGTTGTCGGTGCCGCTCTGGTCGATCACCCCCAAACTGGCAACATTCCCACTGCTGGAGCCATACTGGACAGCGATGGAAACAGGGGCTAATGCTGTCGATGTTGAAAATGCCGAAAAGGCCGGGTGAACGGAAAGTCCGAACAGAAAAACAAAGACGAGCAGGAAATATAGATATCGATGAGGGCGCATAAAAAATCCAATCCACGCGAAATAAACATTGACATCAAAACAGCCGGCAAAAAACGCAGGCGTGTCTCGATGTCCCAACTAACAAAAAATCATTTCAGATATCCTGGTTTGCAACGTTTACGGAACAGCGTCATAAATATGAAGAACTGCATCACCTGAAAAAGGCGCTGTAAATACCTGAGATGCGCCGCCTTGCATCATACCACCGCCAATAATAGTGCCATCCTGCGGCTTAAACCACTCCACCAATAGTGCTATCGGTGAACCTGAAAGGTTAACGGTTACTTTTCCGTCGCCGGGTAGATAAATATCAGGATGTTTATCGATCCCCAGGCTCGACAGAATTCCCGCCAATTCATCTCCAGACGGCAAAAAGACCAGATATTCGGCCTGGTCTGAACCCTCATGGACAAGACAGTATCTTGTAGAGCACAGTTCTGGCTGTGGTGTCATCGCAGTCAGGTCGAGGCGTGCTGCGTAGGATTGTGCATACGTTAGCTGCATGCGGATCGATTCCGCCTCAGGGTGTTCGAACGGCATGCCACGGCCAGTTGCCTCGTTATTATAAAAGTCCATGAAAATTGGATTCTCGCCGCGCGTAAAACTCTTCCATACCCATTGCGGCGTACCACAGATACCACACAAGTGATCGGTATCTGCAATGATGACCTTTGAATCGGGCGCACCCGTTGTGGCCGGCGGCTCGTACGTTTTCATGTTCACATTCCCACCCAGCGACACCCAATCAGCAGGGCTTTGAACTAACGTATCGTTATTGCCGTTCGGCCATTCCCACGTCATTCCCACCGGGTGCTGCTTTGGTTTGGTCGCTTCGTACTCGCGGATCACATCGACCATGTGATACTGCCAGTTTTTCGAACCGTCCATTTCAGGCGTTGCGGGATTATCGCCCGGACTCTCATTGCTGATCTCGTACAGAACGTTATCCAGATCGTTGACCGTATCGATGACTTTGCGGACATACGCTTCCTGCAAAGCCGTAACCGGGGTGCCGACTAAAATATGAGTATCCTCCCCCTGACCATTCCCATTAACATCCCCGTTAATAGTATTGACATTGTTTTCGAGTTTGTAAGGATGTCCCATCCAGGGATTATGCCCGTTGAACTTGCTCTCCACGCTCCAGCCATCGAACAGCATGATCGAAACATACATACCGCGTTGTCCCGCTTCAATAACGCGCTCGCGCATTCGATCAAAGTAGTCCTGATTGAATTTGTTCAGGTCGAACTTGTTCCCGCCATCGAAAGCACAACATTCATCTGAGCGCTCATAAGGCATCGGGTCAAACCAGAAATCAGGCCCAGCCTCCCCACCACGCGCATTCTCCGCCCGCCACAATCGGAAGAAGTTGTAGTGATGCTCCTGCAAAAAATCGAGAAACGTTTCGTAATCAAATTTCACAGGTGGATTGGTGTTCCCGCAATCCATCAAATTGCACCAGGTGTGTGAACCCGTTAGATAAATGGAGCGATACTTTCCATTGACCTTCACGCCATCAGTAAAGTATCGCCGATTATCCGGGTTGACGAACAGAGTCCCACTAATGCCTTCTGTGGCAACAGTTGTAGGTGTTGCAGAGTCAACCACAGGCGGTGTGGATGTTCGGGTCACAGAAACAGGTGTCGACGTGGAAAGACGCGGTCCACATCCACTGGCAAGCAGGATCGCAGTTAACAGGATGACCTGCGTAAACAATTTCCGAAACATCATTCCTTTTTGAAAACGAAATACTCGGTTACACCGGGAGCCATCGGCACGATGAAAGTTCCTGATAGCTTGAATCCCTGGCTGGAGAAATAATCGAGCGCCACCGAACGCGGCGTCATGCTATGTGCGTGATCCACGCCTGATTCCACCCACTTCTCCATCAACTCGTTGTTGATGCATTCAGCCGTTACCAGATCAAAGACTGCCACGCCGCCGTCTTTCACAACACGTGCAATTTCCATCATGTAGCGGAAGATCGTGAGGATGGAATTACCGTACAACACTTTATGCGTGTGGATGAGATCAACTGACTTCGAAGGAGTAGAAGAGAGAGACGCGCCATCAGTGGGCTGTGCAACAACATGATATTTTTCCACCAGCCACTCACGCCACGGGCGCGATGTTTCATAGATCTCGTACTGTTCGGGATTGCAGGCAGCTTTTACCCTTTCAAGGTAGCGACCTGAACCCGGTCCGATCTCACAGATGCGGCTGACCTTGCCATCAAATGCACCCAACTCGCGCATCTTATCAATCGTTAATTGCGTTGTACCAGGGACGTTGTAGTTATTGTCAATGTAATCTGCTACAGAAAGGCCCGATTTCTCAGCCTCCTGCAATGTATACCTGAACGGTATATAATCCTGAAACTCGCGTCCTTTTTTGATCAGTTCAAAACCCGCGCTACTTAAAACCCTGTTTGCGCCGTCCAACAACTTTCTCTTAATTCCTGCCATGTCTCCTCCTCAAGAGATGATACTGCCGATAAAAAATCAAAATGAAACCTTGCGACTGTAATATGCCTCTGCATACCCGCCTGGCGACTTGGACTCCACGCCGCGAATACGGAGAATTGCCTGAAAGGTCTCAGGCGTAAACCAATGCTTGTTACCCTGTGTCTGAAAAAAGCGGACTAACGCATCGGTCTTGCGGTCACATATTTCCTTATCAAGATGGACAAAGAAATTTGGCACGCCAAGATCGCCGTCATATTTCGGTATTTCATATTCCAGAATGAAATGATCACGCCAGGTATTCCACGTTAACTCATTCAATACACGGTGGTCCTGATGCAGGTCCTGACGATAATGTGTAAAGATGACATCTGGTGCCGTTTCGTTTTTCAGCTGCTCAAAGATATCTTTGATCTCAGCAACACGAGAGGGAAAATATCCGTCCTTGAATTCGTGGATGAGGATGCGCTTGTTCTTCGCTTCCTTGAGGAACTCCTCCGCGCTCTTACGCGCCTCATTACCACGTTCCCCTAAAGCACTGAACACAACCCAGGTAATGTCAATATCAACGTTCTCGCGTATGAAACGGAGGATCGTCCCACCACAACCAATCTCGATGTCATCGCTGTGAGCGCCCAGGAAAATGACCTTAAGCGGCCCGTCTTTTTTGGAAAATTGTAATTTCAACATAGGTTTGGATTAGTATAAATATAAAACAAGATCGGTTATTGCAACCGATCCGTTCTTTGTGACTGCAATGTGAGAGAACAAGAATTATTTTTTTCCATTACCATTTATACGATAACGCGCATTGCGCGGGGTGGCATCCCATAACGCCCAGGGTGTATCGCCGCGGGCAAACATGTCGTCGAACATCATCTTCTCTTTTAGGGTATCGATACTGGCAAAGAAACCATCGTGCTTGTGGGTCATCAATTTACCTTCGGAAATGAGGCGGGCAAACGGCTCATAAACCAGCTCTTCACCCTCCTGGATGTAATTGAAGATCTCCTTGCGAAAGATGAAGAAACCGCCGTTGATCCAGATCCCTGCTTCGGTCTGTGGGTCGATGCTCTTTACCTGTCCGCTCTCATCAGATTTCACCACATGGAAGGTCAGGGATGGTTTCACGCTTAGGAAGCAGCCCACCTTGTCGGTGCGTTGAAAGTTATCAAGGTACCAGCTCAAATCGAGATTTGACAGGCCGTCAGTATAGTTTGCCATGAACATCTCTTCCCCCTCGAGATGCTCTCTGACAGACATCAACCTCTGTCCAATGTTGGATTGTAACCCGGTATCCACAAAAGAGATCGTCCAGTCTTCGATATCGTTATTGTATAACTTGATCTCTTTGCCGCCTTTCTTCATCTCGAAGTCGTTCGACAGCCATTCAACATAATTCAAAAAATACTTCTTGATGTAATCGCCTCGATACCCAAGGCAAAGAATGAAATCCTTCACACCAAAATGAGCATAATAACGCATCAAATGCCACATCAACGGGCGATATCCAATTTCGACCATCGGTTTGGGAATCGTATCGGAATGTTCTTTCAAGCGCGTTCCCAGACCGCCGCAAAACAAAACCACCTTCATTCGTTCCTCCATGTCATCGTAATGTTACGCAGTTGCGCTAATTATATTTGCGAACAGCAGGCTTGATGGGCTGTCCCACCAGATACTTTTCATAACCTTCATCCAACGCCTTGCGATACACATACAGGGCTTCATTGATGGCATTGATCGCATGATCAATATCTGCATCCGTATGCGAATAGCTGGTCATCAGGGAAGGAGCAATGATACCGTGCTTGATGATCTCCTGCAGGAACAGGGTACGCATCGGCTGGGAGGGCTGCTTTTCCAGATCGCGAGTGAAGTACAGGAACGCACACGGACGTCCAAGCAGACCGAAGTATTCCTCCAGGTGATGTTCCTGTATAGATTGATTGACACCGCGCGCCAAGCGTTCCCCCTGACGATACAAATGCTCGATCACCGGTTCCGTTTCATAGACCTTCATGGTCGCCAGGGCGGCCGCCAGGGCATGAGTCTCGGCTCCATAGGTCGTCGAAAGCAGAAAGACTTTTTCCTTGTCGTGATGCAAACCGCCCAATTCCATGATCTCTTTTTTGCCGGTCAGCGCTGCAATGGAGAATCCATTCCCCAACGCCTTCCCGAATGTGGACAGATCCGGCACTACATCATGGACCTTCTGTGCGCCACCGTTATCCCAGCGGAATCCGGTCACGATCTCATCGAAGATCAGGAGGGTGCCGTTAGCGTGACAGAGTTCCTTCACCTGCTGGAGGAAACCGGGTTTCGGTGGCTCCAGGCGTTCCACTTCCATGAACAGGCAGGCGATCCGATTCGGATATTTCTCAAAGAGCGCTTTCACCTCTTCGATGTCATTGTAGTGGAATTTTACTGTCAGGTCCTTGACCGCCTGCGGGATGCCGGCCGACATATCGGTCGTGCCAATAAACCAGTCATCCACCGAAAAGAACGGATGGTCCACACAGATCGCAACCAGGTCACGACCCGTATATGCGCGCGCCAATTTCACTGCAGCGGTCGTTACGTCTGATCCATTCTTGGCAAACTTGACCATTTCGGCGCCATTGATAAAGCTCAAGAATTTTTCGGCCACTTCCACTTCAATGGAGGAGGGACGATTAAAGTTGATTCCAGACCTCATCGCCTGATATGCCGCCTCGACCACCGGCTCATAGGCATGACCCAGGGTCACAGACCGCAATCCCATCCCAAATTCGATGAACTCGTTGCCATCCAGATCCCAAACGTGGCAACCCTTCCCACGCTCAAGGAAGCCGGGAGCCTGCTCAGGATACTGGTCGTCGCCTTTGGCATATGTGTGAGCTCCGCCAGGGATCAGTGCGTGACTCTTACTCTTCAGAGCTTTTGATCTATCGAAGTTCATGTAAATTTTCCTCCTTGTTTTCCGTTTTGAGACAATGGTTTAGTTCAGTTGCGAGCGAGTTGACATATGGGGGTAGATGAATATTGCGATGGAATCCATCCACCATTCTCACATCGACCCCACCGGCAGCCCATTCATTCCATCCCATTCTAGAGTCAAGCGAGCCAAACACCACTTCATTGAAGCTCCGGTTACGGGCACGGAACAGAGTAACTGTACCGTTAAATTTTCTGGGGGCATACTTGTGAAGCGCAATTGAATGGATCTGTGTTAATTCCACATTTCGATCTGGCACGCGCCTGATGTCTGTTTCAAGAATTTCCTCCACACGTGACCGTCGTTCCATATCTGGATGACGCTTTAGTTTTACCCAAACTTTGTTCGCTGTGGAGCGGATACGATAGCGAATATCATCAGGGTTCATCGCAGCATAATCCTTAACCCAGGCGGGGATATGCCGCCAGAAAGCTTTGATCCGGGTTGTTAGAGGCTCATGGGCAATCTTTATTTCAGGTAAATATCCTTCGAAGAGTGCCAGTAGAGAAACCCGTTCACCCTGCTGTTCCAACTGGCACGCCATTTCATATGCCACTACGCCGCCAAAGCAATATCCCCCAATCTGATAGGGACCCTTTGGCTGGATGGAACGCATGGCATCAA
>CAZKSG010000130.1:0-13196 GCA_964555335.1 uncultured Anaerolinea sp. | reverse complement strand
GATTTTTCCTGTATACTTGATACAGGGAAAATATAATCATGCCACTCACTCCTCAGGATTTCGTCAGCAAATGGAAGCGTGTGACTGCACGCGAAAAGCAGACCTATCAGGAACATTTTCTTGATATTTGCCAGCTGGCAGGGCACCAGACGCCGAATGACTACGATCCAACAGGTACGCGCTTCGGCTTCGAAATGGGCGTGTCCAAAACCAGCGGAGGGCAGGGCTGGGCAGATATTGCCAAGATTGGCTATTTCGGGTGGGAATATAAGGGCAAGGATATCGATCTCGATAAAGCGTACCACCAACTGCTGCTGTATCGCGACTCTTTACAGAACCCGCCGCTTATGGCTGGAAGGGTGATCTCTCGGATGAAGAGATAGTAGAGAAGCTGCTGGCTCTAAACTTGGAGAGGCGAAGCAAAGATGACGGGACTGACAATAGGTAAACTAATTTGCAGGTTATAAGATCTAAGTAATCACAATTAAAGCTATGGACAGGAAATCAGATGCAATCAACTTCGGTACTACTTTTTGAAGTCATTATTTTGTTATCTGCTGCTGCTGCAACAGTCGGCTCCATGCTGAACTCGATAAGCAAAATCCGGAACTGGGACACACGGAGCATAAACCGGACCCTATTTGTGATTTATATATTGTCGCTGGTTTTTGCATTCATACAATATCTACTTTTCCCTTCGCCTTATGACAAGTTGTTAGTTATCGCCATTACAGCTATGGCGATAACGATCTTGTCCGCTTTTTCCAACTTTGCAATACGGGATGTCATGTTTCCCAGCTTATTTAAAAAAGGTACAGACAAAGATATTGTGCAACGTCCTGATTCAATGCTTCAAAATATCAACAGTAATTTTTCTGGCAAAATTTTTATTTCATACCGGAGATCAGACAGCGCCGATGTTACTGGAAGAATTTACGACCGCCTTGTTGCAAAGTTTGGGAGGGAATTCATTTTTAAGGATGTAGACTCCATTCCATTAGGATCGGATTTCAAGGAACACCTTGCCAGGAAAGTCAGCGAGTGCGATGTATTGTTGGCAGTTATCGGTGATAGCTGGTTAAGTGCACTAGAGGAAAAAGGAAATAACCCATCGCTTAGTACCAGGGATTTTGTGCGGATTGAAATCCAATCGGCATTGGAAAGGAATATTCCTGTTATTCCATTGCTGGTACGAGGTGCAAAAATGCCGAATGAAGATGATCTGCCAGCTGATCTACAGAAATTAGTATATCGAAACGGTATACCCATCCGCTCTGACCCTGATTTCCATCGGGATATGGACAGGCTGATTTCAGGATTGGAAAATGTATTAGGCAGGTGAGAAATCTCTGTTGTTTAAGCAGAGTAGGCTTATCCATTGGCAAACGCCGCTTGATGGAAGACCGCTTCGCACACCGTCCCGGTTAGGCGGCGCCTGCCCTGATGGGTATCAACCGCTGGCAGTAGCCCAGGGAACCTGGCCCGCCTGTCATACGCAAAAGGAAGATGGGACTGACCTGTGGAGTTTGGCTCCCCCACCCGTGGGCGATACGAACTTTGGCGGGTTCGTTTATACGAGCGACACCACCGCCGAGAGCCGGGAGCTTGTCCTTCAGGTGCTCTCGACGCTCAGCTTCCCCTAACCCGTTCAAAGCGCACGGTTCGGGACCGTGAGGTCTTGGGTTCAACTCTTGTCTTTACATACAACAGCGGACGAGCAAGCTCGTCCGTTGTTGTTTTGCCCCCTTCCCTACCACTCACAACTTGCGTTCGGGTACGATGTCCCCAAATATGACAGGTATATTTTGTATGCGGATTCAAAGTACTCATGTCGCATTTGGGGACACTCTATCGAGTGCACACGCAGAGGTGCCTTCAGCGTAGGAGAGCATCTGCGACCGTCTGCCCCTACTATATTTTACAAATCCCACAAATACGGTCAAATTTTCAAAACTGTCAAACTCGATAAACATACTCTTTGTTATACTGACCCATGGACAGAGAAACCTATGTTCAGAACGTATCGTACTCAAACCAGCAAGAAAGCGTTGAAGGACAAGATTCGACCAGACAAGTATCTGCACGTGGAACGTGAAGAGCTTATGTTGGATTTTCCAGGCTTGGTTTTACAAAAGCTACGGTAGCAATTTATAAAGCTACGGTAGCTTTTCTTAAAGTTACGGTAGCTTTTCCAAACGGTAGGCTAGCTTTTTGAGTTTCGAGAACGTCATTCATCGTACCCACCCATGGAACAAGCCATCTTCCAATGGGATACAATAAGAAAGGAAGTGAATTATGGCAAAACTGATACAAGCGATCGCGACATATCGTCCGCGCCTTGATTTAATAGAAGCGGCAGATTCAGATCATTTTATGAGATCGATCACCAATCGCACCACGCTCTCCGCGGGTGTGGTCAAAAATGTGCAGGAAAGTGAAGTGGAAACCCTGATCGGACTGCTGCGCGAAGGCCGCCCGGTGCATACCGGCGTGGCGATCTTTACCCCCAGCATCGATCTGGAAGGCAATATCGACATCAAAGTTCGCGTCGACAAGCGCATCGTGTCTGCGCTCAACAACAACGGGGCATTCTCCGGCAAGATCATCAATAATGAGAATATCGGCAAGACCATGAACGATCTTGCACAGTTGTGGAACGACGAGCACACAGACGACTCGATCCCGCTCGCAGGCTAACAGCAACCTGGTTTCTCTGTCCAGATAGAAACGAATGATCCAACTGTGGTTGGGTCGTTCTGTTTTCTCTATACACAGACCTTCCGAGTTCTTTAGGAACTCGAAGGTCTCGTTACTCACCAGCACTCGCTAACCCCCCAGGCATAGCACTTGCGGCGGCCTTCTTCGTTCACCACCGCCGCCCCTTGCTGGCACTCAGGGTGACATGTTGTAAAGGAATTCGAGTTAACCTGAATAACGTCCCACATGGACACATCATCCTGTCTTCTTGTATACTTGGGCACAGAGAAACTACAACCACGCCAGTCATGAATTGGAATCAGTCAGTCTTATCTAGACCTTATTGAATCGTAAGCAGGATGAAAACAAGCAGGGAGATAAAAAGATGATAGAGATAATTGCAGCAGTAGCAGGTCTCTTGGGTATAAGCGTCAAAGATTTGACGAAAGCAGTAAAAACGGTCAGTGAAAGAAAAGCAAAAGAAAAAATAGATAAAAGACGTGAACAGGAAGCTCTTTTTGCAAACCAGAAAGCAGTTACCAGTTTAGTCAATGAATATTATGGCAGCTCGAGTACGAGCGATCTTAAGAGATATCATGCACTTATAGATGGTATCCCTTTAAATACTACTATTCATACATCAGAAAAATATTTGTCAGTGTTTAACGATCCCAGAGAGATGACGACTTCGCTTTTATCCAGCACCATCGATAGTACAAAACATAAGAAAATAACGGAAGCAGTAAGTGGGTATGCGCCAGAAGTAATTGCACGCCTTGAAACAATGGGGGTAAAGATATGGAACGATCCACTGTACAGATTATTAAGCATCGATAATACGGAAAATACTTCATCTTTTGGATTTGGTCTTACAGATTTTCTTTCTTACAGATTTACATCCGGTATTCTTGCCGATGAGATAACAGACGCTCTTATTGCTGCGGAAGGTTCATCAGAGAAAATACTATTGAATCCTCAGTCTAACCTGCCTATCCGGCAGGTTATCATGCCAGAATTAAAATTTCTTTCAAACTATCAATCCCGTATCTGTGCGGGCGGGATTGGTGTGTTGCTTGCAATTGCCAGAGGAAAACCACATAACGATTTTCTGCTTACCTTCCAGGTCCGCTCTTCATTTGTAAGTGATGGACGGAATCAACTTGCTGTTTTACCCAAAGCATTCCATCAACCTATTGCTGATAGTGATGAAGAAATCAGCCTATATTCCACGTTACAGCGTGAACTGTTCGAGGAAGTGTATGGACATCCAGATGTAGAGCATCAATCACATAGATTAAAGCATAACTGGTATCTTGATGAAGAACCCGGAGTTGCCTACCTGGACGACCATGTTGGAGGATATACTCTTGAAGTGACGGGGTTTGGGCTGAATGCGATAGCAGGCAATTTTGATTTTGGTTTGCTTCTTGCCATTCGTGATGAGTGGTACTGGAACACTTTCGGAAACAAGCTATTTCCCAATTGGGAAGCAAGCAAACTCATGCGGGTTTCAAGTAAAGACACAGCAGGAATCAAAGATATTCTCTTGAACTACAGCTGGGCAAACGAAAGTATCCCGCACGTCCTGGAGGGATTGTTGAGGTTGAAGGAAATCGAGCCCAAGAGGGTTAGTTTGCCCGACATTCAACGAGTACTTATGAGCTAGCATATATAATGCTATTCTTTCTGTATACCTGGCGCAGGGAAAATACAATCATGCCACTAACTCCGCGGGATCTCATCAGCACGTGGAAACTTTTAGACGATGTTTCGAAAATATACCTGTGCGTAAACAAATAAGGGGAATGTAGAAATGGCAAACAGAGAACAATTAACAATTTTACGACAAGGTATCAAAGCTTGGAATAAATGGCGGGAATTGAATCCACACACAAAGGTTGACCTTTCTCAAATAGATCTGAGAGAGGAAAACTTAGCTGAAGCAAATTTCAAAGATGCTGACCTCTCCCAAACTTACTTAATGACAGCCAATTTATGGAATGCTTGCTTTTCCGGTGCTAATTTAAGCAAAGCAAACCTTAGAGAAGCCGATTTGACAATTGTGGACTTTAATAAAGCAGACTTAAGTGGAGTTGACCTGAGTTTAACCAATTTAGACAATGCCAATTTCGAGGATGCCAATCTTTATAGCGCTAATCTGATACGGGCAAATCTTGCCAGAGTTAATTTTAGAAATTCAAAATGGGAGAACGTTCAACTTGGAGATACAGTTTTTGCAATAAATGACATGAGCGATGTTTTCGGCTTAGAAAAAGCTGAACATCTAGCACCTTCAAGCATTGGGATAGACACCATACAAATGTCTAAAGGAAATATTCCCAATATATTTCTACGTGGCTGTGGACTAAGTGATTGGGAGATCGAGTCCGCAAAATTATATAATCCCAGATTAAGTAATGATGAAATTGATGAGATCTTGTATAAGATACATGATTTACGAGCAAGTCAAGCACTCCAGATTTCACCATTATTTATCTCATACAGCCATACAAATACAAATTTTGTCGATAAGATTGAAGCACATCTTAATGCAACAGGGATAAGGTTCTGGCGTGATGTACACGACATGAAATCGGGACGCCTTGAAACGCAAATTGATCGTGCTATTCGACAAAACCCAACTGTGCTCTTGGTTTTATCTGAAAACTCACTATCCAGTGATTGGGTAGAGCATGAAGTCCACCTCGCACGAGAACTAGAAAAGGAAATGAGCCGTGATGTTTTATGCCCTATTGCCTTAGATGATAGTTGGAAGAAAAGTAATTGGCCTAAACGGATTATGGAACAAATCATGGAGTATAACATTCTTGATTTTTCCGACTGGCAAAATAATGAGATATTTGCAGATACATTTAGCAAGTTGATCGATGGACTAGAATTGTTTTACAAGAGATAGAACAGATGTCTAACAAGAAGCTTAATAAAACCGTCTTCACGGCGTATAGGAGAATGCACTGATCTTTCGCAAAGGAAAAAGTTATGAACGAAGAATTTATTCGGAAAACATATTCGCCTACATTCAATCCATGGTTTTCTACCGAAATAATTTATGAGGGTTGGGGAGTAGCGTCTTTTGAAAGACCCATCGGCACAGTCGAGGGTATGACAAAGATCGTTGTAAATAATATTGGCAAGCTAGATGTCATTATGGAATACGAAAAGCTAAATACAGTGGTTAAAGTGTCAGGAACAGGGTATTTTCAAATTGAAAAGTTCTTGAACGGCAACTTAGGCGACGAGCATACAATCTATTATGGGACTGGACACGAAAATGTTTGTACAAGCCTTGTCGTGACAACAGAAGATGGTATTTTTTCGTCCGAAGGTAGTATTTATTATGATACTTTATTTGGTTCTGATAACAAAGTGAACTATTCACTCCAGGGCGGGACTTTCAAGGTTCAAGAAGCAGATGTAGCCGAATATTGGGTAGTACCATTAACTAACTTTGTTTCACACTTTCCAGTAAATAATCATCCTCTTCTACTACAACACCCGTTAAGGTTGTTCAAAACTCCTACAATACCTGGAATAACTGACGAGAAACTAAGATGGTTCGCCCATTGGACAGCAACTCAAAAAAATCGATTGATTGGCTTTGAATTTGGGGAAAAGTACGGCTTTATCGAAAGACTACCTGATTATTCAGAAAGAGAAAAAAGGCTTAAATCTGGTGATGAAAGGCAATGCATTACTGCTCTAATGATCGCTGGAATTATTCAAACTGTAGACAGTATGTGGTTCCCGCATGATTACGCCAATTTGATTAGTATTGCATCAGGAACCATAGTTAATGCTGCTTGGATGGAGTGTCGAGTAGCAAATGGAAAACTAACAAGTAGAACACATTTTCATATTCGTGAAGTCCCATATGAAAAGGGACATGCCACTATAGATGAAGTAGTCCACAAGGGTGGGTTAGGAGAAATAATCACTGTATCAAGCCAATCCTCACAGTTTACCAAAACCTATTGTCGCGTTCTAATCAACCAATTAACCCAATTGATTTCAAACAGCCGTCAATCCGAAACACATACAACAATATTAAGTCGAGCTATCGAAGGATTATGTGAAGCACATGGCTTGGCAAAACAGAATCTAGCTGCTGATTTGCCAGCCAATTATGGTGAAAAAATCGATGAGATACTATATCGAGCACGTAGTGATATCCAGAAGTTATCTCAGAAAGCCAAAAAGGAAAATCTACTTTCCGCGCGGGATGTACTAAAACGTATGGAAAGCAGAATCCTAGATGTAAAGAATAAAGATGGAGATTTCGGGAGAAAAGTTATTTGTTTACTAGATCATTACGGCTTATCCGATGCATCTGCCATGGAACAATATTACTCAGGTCAAGATCGACCCACATGGGCACAAGTTTTATCTCAATTTCGAAATGCGCCTATTCATCATGGGTATTTTGAGTTTCAAAATGGAACATTTGAATTGAGCGAAATCTCTGCTATTCAAGACCATTTATTTGACATTCTGGTACGTATTGTATTAAAGGTAATAGATTACAGAGGAGAATATCAACCTAGAGTAATAGATCACACAACTGACAGAAAAACTGTAGACTGGGTTACAAAATCTATATCTTCAAAAGAATTGGGGTACGGCGGGTAAAAGTGTGGCTACAATGTTGCCCACGCCGAAAAATCAGTCTTGATAAGTCTTAGAGAAACTGCTAGGGTTGAATTGGGGAAAAACAAGGCAAGTACATGGAAAACAAATGGTAGATAGGGAAATCAAGAAAAAAAGTTGTATCTCAAAATGTAAGTGGTTCTAGTGATGTAGCTTGGGAGTATTTTTTCAGAAACGAAACACTTCCCTACAAAATTACTGGCAAAAATATATATTTTCTCCGAAGATCGTGCAAAGCTTCGGGAAATAGCCGCTAAAGAGTTGGAGAATAGAGGGTTTCATTTCGCCAAAAACCGCAAGCGCCCTATTTGGGCGCTTGTACGGTTCTATCTAGTAGTCTCGAAACGCTTTTGAAATTTCGGACATTACTTTCCAAGCTACCTCCCACGCATCTGGAAAGAACAAAGCTCGGATTGCCATTCCTGTTGCAACAGATAACAGGAACATATCAATCAAATTCATATGCATTTGAGTTCACCTCCTTTCAATAGTATTTAGGTGAGAGTCACTTTTTTGTTTTAGCACACATCTCCCGTCGACTCCACCGTCGCCTTCAACAGCATCTCCACTGCCTTGAAATGGTTCGTTGCAAAAGACCTCCGTGTTCTTTATGAACTCGGAGGTCTCATTACTTGTTAACACTCACTAAACCCGCAGGCGTAACATTTTCTGCATCCCTCTTCATTGACCACGGCGGCTTCACCGCACTCGGGGCACAGGTCGCCGATCTTCATCACCGTGGGGGCAGGCGCTTCGAGCGAGGCTTCCTCTTCGATCTTGTGACCGGAGTGCCCGTTGCCACCGTTGCCATTTGTCTTTCCCTCATCAGGGCTGCTTCGCTTGTCTTCCATGGCATGCACGGCGCCGGCTTTCTCACGCAGGTACAGGTCCAATACCTGGCCGATGCCATCGGGCAGCGAGCGCACCCGGTTGGGGCCAAACCCCAGCGAACGTCCGCCGCCGATGCCGAGCAACTGGCGCACGATCTCACGCATCCGCTCGGTGGGCGAAATGGGTGAAGACAGACGCAGGATGTACGAGATCAGGCGTCCGATCGCCTCAGAGACGGCGGCGGTCTCAGACCCGGCTTTTGCCGTATTGATGAACGCTTCGAAGGGATGCTCGCCGCCGTTCTCGTTGATGGTAATGAAGGCCTTGCCGGCGGGCGTCTCCACGTTGTAGGTCTTGCCGGTCAATGCGCGCGGGCGCGGCTTCTTCGTGTCGTGGTACATGGTGGGTGACACAGAGACGGGTGTAGAAGCAGGGACGGGCACAACCGGCGCCTCCTTCTTCTCCGCGGTGGCTTTCGTCTCGAGCACCACTTTATCGCGTGAACCGGTCACATACACGGTGATGCCTTTGCAGCCGAGTTCCCAGGCCAGCATGTAGGCGGTGGCAACATCCTCTTCTGTGGCGCCTTCAGAGAAGTTGACCGTCTTCGAGAGCGAATTATCCACAAAGGCTTGCAACGCCCCCTGCATGCGCACGTGCTCTTCGGCGGTGATATCGCCTGAGACCACGAACGTATCGCGCACGGCCTGGGGAATCTCGCTAATGTGCTGGCAGGTGCCTTCGCTCATCACCTGCTCCACGATCTCCTGTCGTTTCTCTTCGCCAAGACCGAGCTTCTTGAGGGCTTCATCGAAGCGCGGGCTGGCGTAGGCCAGCTTGAGGTCTTTGCCGTTGTCGTTCACGTGGCGGATGTAGGCCAGCGCAAAGACAGGTTCGCAGCCGTAGCCTTCGCAGCCTGCCACGGTGGCAATGGTGCCGGTGGGAGCAACCGTGGTCTGCGCCGCATTGCGGATGCCGTGTTCCTTGATGCCGGTCACGATGGAATCCCACTGAACCTGAGGTCTGCCCCAGTCATGCTCGAAGGCGATCAGGGATTTGGGCGCGGTCCACTTCATATCGTCCATATCGTAGATCGAGCCTTCGATGGCCGGGAACGGTCCGCGCTCCTGGGCCAGCTCGACGCTGGTCTTCATGGCGTGATAGCGCACGAACTCCATCACCTGGGCGCCGAACTCCTGCCCTTCCTTCGAGCCATAGCGCACGCCCACATGGTACATCAGGTCTGCGAGACCCATAATGCCCAAGCCAATGCGGCGGGCGCGATGAGCGGCTTCGCTCAACTGCGGCACGGCGGGAACATAGGCGTTGGCTTCCACCACGTCATCGAGGAAGCGTGTGGCGGTTTCCACGCTCTTGCGCAGCAGTTCCCAATCCACGGTGCCATCGGGTCCGCAGTGTTCGTTCAAATTGACCGAGCCAAGACAGCAGTTCTCATACGGTCCGAGCCATTGCTCGCCGCACGGGTTGGTCGCCTCGAGCGGGTACAGGTGCGGCACCGGGTTGCTGCGGTTGGCGGCATCCAAAAAGAGCACGCCCGGCTCGCCGTTGTGATGGGCCTGTTTGACGATCTTGTTGAACAGGTCACGCGCTTTCACCTTGCCATAACTGCGGATGGTGATGCCGTGCTTTTCAGCCTGCTCGAGCGTGCCGCTGAACTTTTGCTTCTTCATCTCGGTGATATCGGGGAAGCGCAGTTCCCAATCGTCATCTTCCTTCACGGCGCGCATGAACGCATCGGTGATACCCACCGAAATGTTAAAATTGGTGATGTGATTTTCATTGGTCTTGGAGGTGATGAAATCTTCCACATCGGGGTGGTCGACGCGCAGCACGGCCATATTGGCGCCGCGGCGGGTGCCGCCCTGGGCGATCTCGCCGAAGGCATGGTCATACACGCGCAGGAAGCCCACCGGTCCCGTTGCCTGACCGGCGGAGGTCTGCACGAGCGCTCCCTTGGGGCGCAGGCGTGAGAACGAGAAGCCGTTACCGCCGCCGGTCTGCTGGATCAGCGCTGCATCGCGCAGGGTCTGGAAGATGCCGGCGCTGTCGCGTCCCATATCATCGGTGATCGGTAACACAAAACAGGCAGCCAACTGCCCAAGCGGCGTCCCAGCGCCGGTGAACGTAGGTGAATTGGGGAAGAACTTCTTGCTCGACAACAAATGATAGTATTCGACGGTGCGCTTCTGTATATCAGCGTCCCATTCCGCCTCCACCTTGGCGACGTGGTAGGCCACACGCCAGAACATCTCCTCCACGTTCTCTGCCGGCTTGCCATCGTCGCCACGGCGCACATAGCGCTTCATGAGCACCTGGCGGGCATTGTCTGTTAAATTCGCCTTCGGCAGCCCCTTGGGCATGGGAGGCGTGGGAAGCAATCCGTTTTTCACCTGTTCCGATGGGACAACCACTTTACTTGCCATACAACACTCTCCTCAAACAGATTTTTTTCGTCCTGCACGAAACCTCGCCGGACGGAGTGAATACGATTTCCAATTTTATGTAACAGAGATCCTTCGTCGCTTTGCTCCTCAGGATGACATGGTTCGAATACAAGGTGCAAAAAAAGACAGCGACAATCCACCCCTATTCGAGGAGGGTCACCGTCTATGAACTAGCTTTCGAGCAAATGATCGATCTCTTTGCGCAGGGCATGCAGATCGTCCAGACCGAGGTACACGATCGCATACCGAATGTAAGCAATTTGATCCATTTCCTTCAGACCGTCGATCACCAGATCTCCAACCACACGAGAGGACACTTCAGACTTGCCTTGCTTTTGGAGCTGCGCCTCCACCTGCCCGATCAGCCGCTCAATATCGGCCGCCGAAACGGGTCGCGTGGCGCAGGAGATGCGGATGCCGCGAGCCAGTTTCTCGCGGTCGAACTCTTCACGGGTGCCATCCTGCTTCACGATGAGCGGCGTCGCCAGGATGGGACGCTCGTAGGTGCTGAAGCGCTGCCCGCATTTGAAGCATTCGCGGCGGCGGCGAATTCCACCATGACTATCGTGAGATGTATCGAGCACTTTAGAGTCGTGATGCTGGCAGTATGGGCACCGCATGATTAGAAGACACTCCGATGTAGAACAAATGTAGCCGCCATCTGTGGGCGTAGACGCTCTGCATCCCCGTACATATGGCTATCTTGAAAGAGATTTTAGCACAAACAATAGACCGATTACAAGAGGACACACGGGGGATTAACCTTAAAATTTTAGATGAATTTCAGATCAGGTTGTGATAGGATGTGAATGTTCTCTGTGGATGCTGGTGAATCACATTCTCACCCAAACTATCGATATGTCATACGGAGGGGCGTTTGCTGCCCCGAAGTTTGAGACTCTTGGGTCGCAGCTTACGCTCCCTCAGAGTGACATTCTCTTATGGAAAGGACAATGCAATGCGATCACTGAAATATTTTCTTCTGGGTGTGCTGTATGGTTTGTTTCTGAAGATGATCATAGACCGAATCTACGCCAACAATGATCTCAGAACGATTGCAAAAGAGAACCGACAACTCAAGACACACATCAAACTTCTTCAATCGTCAACGCGGCTCGAACCCACTCCCCTCAAACAGACAACCGTTCGTGCATCAGAGAAATCTGACTCACGCAGTGATGACTTGAAGAAGATCAAAGGTGTGGGCCCTGCGATGGAAAAGAAGTTGAATGCGGCGGGCGTGAACACATTCACACAATTTGGACGTTTATCGGTGAAGGAGCTGCAGGCAATCGCAGGCACATCGAAGCGTATTGCAGAAAGCGCAAAGGAAATGATCGCCGAGGCGAAGAAATTGGCGAAGGGGTAACGTTTATGTCATTGCGAGGGCATCGCCCGAAGCAATCTCCAGATTGCAGAGACTTTCGCTTATCATTTCGGATTCACTTTTTAAGCGATACCTTGTGTTTAAGAGGAGATTGCCCCGCCCGCATTCGGCGGGGCAACGACAACTAGCTCAACGTCTTCAGGAACTCGAACACCATCTGATTAAACTCATCGGCATTCGATTGATGAGGCACATGCCCTGCGCGAATGGACTTCCCCACTGCGCGGGGCATTCGATTCACCAGCTTCGGAAACGAAGAGGGAGCCAGGGTCTGGTCACGATCTCCCCAAACGATGAGTGAAGGGATCGATAGCGAGGCGAGATGTCCGTTCAGATCTGCGCTGGTATTGATGACATTATAGACGCCCGGCGACGTGCGTGTGTAATCGAGGGCGGTCTGGGCGCGGATGCGTTCGGGCAGGGAGTGCAGTGCACCGCTGCTGTGTCCCATGGCCATGCTGGTCATATCCACGATCAGGCGGAACATCCAGCCGGGGGTGCGCCCGACGATGAAATGACTCAAATGTGAATGACGATACGTACGCCGCAGAAGCGGGGGCAACTGTGAGAGGGAATAGAAAGGGCTGACCAGCACCAGTCCGCGCGTCCAGGCAGAGACGCGCCGTGCATACTCAAGGGCAATATATCCGCCAAGCGAATGTCCGATCACAATGGCGGGTTCGGTCAAATGCAGAGACCGCACCCATTGGGAGAAATGCTCGAACAGCCAGTCCATTTGATAGGCACGCGAGTTGATCTTTGGGCTGTCGCCGTGCCCGAGAAGGTCGAGCGCATAACTGGCATATCCGCGCTGTGACAGTTCAGGGATGAGGTCATCCCAATCGTGCAGCGAGGCAGCAATACCATGAATCAAGATCACAGGTGTGCCCGTGCCTGTTTGAATGTAATTTGCAGTTGTAGGAAGGGTGAAATTGGTTTCCAACGTACGATTCATGTATTTTCCGAATTATTCAAGGTATCTCAAAAATGTCACCCTCCCGAAGGGACGGCGCCTCGGGACGCTGTGAGCGGTAGCGAAGGGTCTCTACCACGATAAGTACGAGACTCTCCCCGGCACCGACCCACCGGGGCGGTGTCGGTCGCAACGAACGCTTCCTCAGAATGACATTCAACTCATCTGGTGCTCATAT
>CAZKSG010000129.1:0-13211 GCA_964555335.1 uncultured Anaerolinea sp. | reverse complement strand
CAGACTTCCTTGAACTCGGCAAGAAGAAGATCAACGCGCGCGGCTATTGTTCCGCGTTCAACTTCGCAGGCTCCGACCAGCAAAAGAAAGTCGGCATCCTCTCAGGCGGCGAACGCAACCGCGTCCACCTCGCCAAGACCCTCACCGAAGGCGCCAACGTCCTGCTCCTCGACGAACCCACCAACGACCTCGACGTAAACACCCTCCGTGCCCTCGAAGAAGCCCTGACCGAATTCGCAGGCACCGCCCTCGTCGTCAGTCACGATCGCTGGTTCCTCGACCGCATCTGCACGCATTTGATTGTGTTTGAAGATGACTCAATCGCCACCATGCACGTTGGCAACTGGTCCGATTATGAAACGATGATGATGGAAAAGTTTGGGAAAGATTTAACACCTCATAGAGTCAAATATAGAACGTTGAAACGCTAACCAGAATCATGTCGTTGCGAGGAGCCCGTAGGGCGACGAAGCAATCTCCTCATAACAGGGGATTGCTTCGGGCAAAGAGCAAGAACGCCCTTGCAACGACATCCTCGTAATTAAAGTGACAGTCACCTTTAAGGTGACTGTCACTTCTTAATACCATCCCTCAACTTGAATAAAACAGTTCTAAAGTATTGAAACTCAACCAGGCGATAACGGTCTAACTCCTTAAAGACAACAAATCCAAAAGGAGTCTCTCATGGACCGCATCCGTTCCCAATTTTCATTTATATTCCTCACGGACGATAAATCCCGCCTGCGTGCAGGCTGGCGCATACTGATCGCGGCGCTTCTGACAGGTCTCTTCTTCAATCTTGTTGACTGGGTCCGCAGTGCCCTATCCATGACAGGACCCACGACCAGCCTTGTAGGTCACCTGATCGATTTTTTCGTGGTCACAGGCGCCATTTTCATCACGCGCCGCCTTGCAGATAAACGCTCATTTACAAGCCTTGGCTTTCGTATCAACAAACAGGCAGGCTTTGATCTTCTCGTGGGTATCGCCATACCTTTCCTATTATTTCTTGTCATTTACATGGTTGAGCATTCCATAGGATGGCTTAAGTTCGATTCCTTTGCCTGGCAAACTGATTCCCCTTCATCGGTCATTTCTCAAACTACTACATATTTTATATGGTTCATTTTTGTCGCCTGGAATGAAGAATTGATCTATCGAGGCTATATCATGCAATCTCTCGCCAGTGGGCTCAACCTGACATTCGGAATTCTTATTTCATCGATCTATTTTGGCATCGAGCATTTGTCCAACCCAAACAGCAATGGGATGGCAGTTGCAGGTATCTTTTTGGCAGGCTTATTTTTCGCGTACGCGTATGTCCGCACGGGACAATTATGGCTGTCAATGGGTTTACATCTCGGCTGGAACTTCTTTGAAAGCGCGGTATTTGGATTCCCCGTATCGGGTTATGACCGTCCTGGCTTGTTACACATCACAGTTTCGGGTCCAGAATTCTGGACTGGTGGAGCGTTTGGTCCCGAAGCGGGATGTATTATTCTCCCTATAACTCTTCTTGGGGTGGTGTTAATCCATTTATACACAAGATACAGCAAACTTTCATCGCCGCTGGTTCCTTGAATGCATTCTCACTCCATCACAGACTACAAACAGGACTCCCAAGACACCATGCATCTCGGCAACTGGTCCGATTACAAAATGATGATGCACGAAAAGTTTGGGAAGGATTTGACACCACACAGAGTCAAATATAGGACATTGAAGAGGTAATCGGAATCATGTCGTTACGATGAGCCCGTAGGGGCGACGAAGCAATCTCCTCCTCGAGTTGGGGATTGCTTCGAGCGGAAGAGCATCGCCCTCGCAATGACGTGCCAATGCATAAAGGCGACTCATTCCTCCACGTGGGTCGCCTTTACTTTTGCATGACACATCTGTAAATCACCGTCCAGGCGTATAAGAGTATCATTGACAGAACATGACGAATGTTCTTCCTCGCAGGAAAACATCGCCATTAAAATATCAGTTCTTCCATGCAATGACTCTCCCTGCCGATCGTTCCTCCGTTCCGTCTGTTCGTCACTCTTTGGCGTTGCTCATTGGTATTGGCCTGGTACACCGGTTCCTCATGGTGGCAACGGCGAACAACCTGGGGTTGAGGACCAATATCAACGATCTCTTCATATTGGCCTTGAGCCTGGGGGCATCCATTGGCATGTTCTATGTTTCCTATCGGTTTCGTGATATTCGCCATATCCGGCTTGCATGGGGGTTGCTGGGCGTAGGAATATCCCTCGTAACGGTGGGTGCGATCATTTTTGCGTTCCTCGACACCCAGGGACTAGGCACGTTCCCCTCGATCGCCGATGGATTCTACCTGGCGTTCTACCCTATATTCGGTGCAGGGCTGGTCATCATGTCGTGGTCCTCGCTCTCAAAGCTGAACCTTGTCAAAGTACTGATGGACATGGCGATCGTCATGCTGACCGCGCTCCTCATTTTCTGGGTCGTTCTGATCGCGCCAACCCTCGCCATGGAAAAAAATGCCAGTCCATTGACTGTGTTGATCGCGATTGCCTATCCGATCTTTGACTGGGCGCTGATCTTTGCCATCCTGCGGGTGTTGTACAGCGGCCCCGGCTATACACATCCTGTCGCTCTGCTGCTTTTGGCTTTTGCCTCGATCGGTCAGGTTTTCTTTGATGCGGTATATCTCGCACAGGCACTCGCTGGCACGTATGTACCGGGTGGGTGGGTCGATACGCTCTATGTCGTGAATTTTTCCATCCTCCTTTTGGTGATCTCCTATCAGTTGGCTGCCCAACCCAGGGGGACCAGGGTCCGTTTACCCGCGAGCACCATATATCCGCAATTCCAGTGGGCGGTTTATATACCCAACCTTTGGGCCGTCATAGCCTATCTTCTACTCGTCTGGGCACACAACCATCCGCTGCCCATTTCCTTCGAGATGCTGTCCTGGATCGTGGGCGGCATCCTGGGGCTGGTGGTCACCCGGCAAATTGTTGCCGTTCAGGAAAATACCCGCCTGGGAAGGGAATTGCAGGCCGAACTGGCGGAACGAAGATCAGCCGAAGAATCCATCAGAAAGCTGAATGAGGAACTCGAGGGCCGTGTCCTGGAGCGTACGACTGCATTGACACAGGAGATTGCCGAACGCAAACAACTGGAGGCGGAGCGCGAAAAACTCATTATCGATTTGGAAGCCAAGAACAATGAGTTGGAACGCTTTACCTACACGGTCTCTCACGATTTGAAAGCACCCTTTATCACCATAAAGGGATTTATAGGGTTTCTCGAACAGGATCTGGCCGCAGGGAATCAGGAACGTGTTCACAATGATGTCAAACGCGTCAATGAAGCCGTGGACAAGATGAATCGATTGCTGAGGGAACTGCTCGAGCTTTCGCGCATTGGACGCATGATGAAAGAGCCGGAAAATATTCCCTTTGCCGAACTTGTCACGGAAGCGCTGGATCTGGTACAGGGACGGTTGGATGCATACCGCGTCACCGTTCATATGGGTTCCCCGCTCGGGACTCAGCCGAACCTGCCCACCGTCCATGGAGATCGTCAGCGTCTGATAGAGGTTCTGCAAAACCTGATCGACAACGCCGCCAAATATATGGGGGACCAAGCCAACCCGCTCATCGAGATCGGACAGGAGAGCACATCCACAGGGCACGGCGATCCGATCTTCTTTGTCAGAGATAATGGCATCGGGATCGGGCCGGAACACCATGAACGCATATTTGGTCTCTTCAACAAACTGGATCCGACCAGCGATGGCACCGGGATCGGTCTTGCCCTCGTGAAGAGGATCATCGAAGTCCATGGTGGCAGGATCTGGGTCGAAAGCGAAGCGGGAAAGGGGTCCACATTCTATTTCACACTACCGGCTGGCAAACCAGATACAGATCGGTAATCGGTTCGACTCTGAAACAAGGAGGACCGGCAAGGTTGCGATAGCCCTGTCATCACATACAGCGATGAAGAGGCAGCCGTTATATCGTGTACAATATATTTTTACTCACGTACGAAAAACCTGTTACTTTCAACGCGCTGTTTTCACCCGCAGATCGAGACCGCCTGATTGCTGATCCAGGAGACATGAAATGGAATGGCTCAGTAAACACCGAAAACAACTTCTATATGCTGGCGGGTATGCTGTCATCGCCATTCTGTTGGATCTATCAAGCGGGGCATTCGTTCTCCAAACAGGACTTGCCATCTGCTACCCTCCCGCGGGCTTGTATCTGGCTGCGATTCTCCTGTTAGGCTGGTGGGCATTACCGCTGGCTTTTTTAAATCCCGTCTTTTCGGTACTTGTCACACTTCAATCCCCTGATATCCACCCCATGGCAGTTTTTGGGATCGGCGCCGCGTCAATGGTATCGCCTGCCATTGTGCTCGCCTTGTTGAGGAAAATTTCCCCCGCAGGGATACGCATCCATTCCATACGAGATGCGGTTTCGTTTTCCGTTGTCACACTGTTCGCCGTAACTGTAGAAAGCCTGATCGCAGCGTCGGTCTACACTCTGACCGGGTTGGCCACACCGAATGCATTCGGCACAATAGCAACAGGTTGGTGGATATCCAACATACTTCCCTACCTTACGCTGACACCGGTCATTCTCCTATGGCATCAAAGGGGATCCGCCTGGGCCAAACTGGATACCCGGACAGCAATTCAGGCAGTATTGATTGTGGCAAGCATACCGCTCGCGATCCTGATCGCGTTTTCCACAAAGGATGGCACATCCGTCTCCCGCCTGTATGTGGCACTCCTGCCGATTTTATGGGCAGCTCTGGTTGGCGGCATCGCCGGCGCGGCATGGGCATCCCTGGTCATGACAACAAGCGTCCTTGTTTTGGCGCCTGCCTTGCTCATCGAGCCGGGGCACATCGTGGAGGCGCAATTCTTTCTGCTTGTTTCCACGCTGGCCGGCTTGCTATTTGGGGCAATCGTTACAGAACGCAGAAACGCCGAAACGTCCCTTCGTGAAAACGAAACAAAATACCGCACCATTGTAAATAATGCCATGGAGGGTATTTTTCAAAGTACACTGGATGGGCATTTCATCAGTGTTAATCCTGCCATGGCACGCATGTATGGATATGAATCGCCGGAGGAAATGCTTCGGAAGGTGACCGATATTTCGACACAGATCTACGCGGATTCCAACAGCAGAAGAGAACTCCAGCACCGTCTGGCGGACGAAAATAATCTAGTCGGTTTCGAATCGCAGCATTACCGTAAAGATGGGACAACCTTTTGGGTGTCAATGAATATTCAAACGGTCTGCAATGCAGATGGGATCCCTCTTTTCCATGAAGGAACATCCAAAGATATTACGACCAGCAAGGCAACAACCGAAAAACTTCGGGAGCGCCAGCACTTCATCGAAACCGTCCTTGATGCAGAACCCGGCACCGTGTACATTTACGACCTTCAAGAAAACAGGAACGTCTTTACCAACCGTGATTGGCTGATCAATTATGGATACTCCGCTGAGGAAACCCAAAACGCGGAGAACCTCCTATCTGAAATCATTGATCCGGAAGACCTGCCTCGCATCATCGAACATCACAACCGCATCAGTTCTGCCAGGGACGATCGAGAAACCTTCGAAGTGGAATACCGCATCCGAAAAAAGGATGGCGAATGGCGCTGGGTGCTCAGCCGCGATACTATATTCATGCGGAATGCAGCGGGAAACGTCACTCAAATCCTCGGCATCCTGCACGATATAACAGAGGGAAAACAAAAGCAGGATGCATTGCGCGAAAGCGAAAGAAAATACCGCCTGCTCTTCGAGAACATGACCAGCGGTTTTGCCGTGCATAAAATGATCTATGATGAACAGGGAAAGCCGGTTGATTATCGCTATCTGGAAATTAACCCTGCCTTTGAAAAACTCACTGGCATTCCAATCAACGTGTTACTGGGGAAAACCGTAAAAGAAATCATGCCCAACACCGAGGAGTACTGGGTTGAAACATTTGGCAGGGTTGCAGCGACAGGCGAACCCATCGCATACATTAACTTTGCTCGTGAACTAGGCAAGTATTATGACACCTATGTCTTTAGCCCCGAAAAGGATATGTTTGCCGTTGTCTTCAACGATATTACAGAAAAGGTCGTGGCGCAGGAGGAAATACAGAAACTGAACGAAGAATTGAAACAACGCGTCCGCGAACTGGAAGATTCAAACGCAGAACTGACACAGTTCACTTATACAGTATCCCACGACCTCAAATCCCCCCTTGTCACGATCAACGGTTTTCTCGGGTACCTCGAACAGGATGCGTCGTCTGGCAACCTTGACCGATTAAAGAGAGATACCCAGCGCATCCGGGAAGCCACCAATAAGATGCATGCGCTTCTCACCGAACTGCTCGAACTTTCGCGCATTGGGCGCATGATCAACGAGTCGGAAGATCTTTCATTTTTGGAACTTGTGAACGATGCGCTGGATATTGTGCGTGGGGGACTGGAATCGCGCCATATTACGGTTCGGGTGGTATCGCCACCGGGGAACCAACCCAACCCGCCCATGATCCATGGAGATCGTCAGCGCCTGATCGAAGTTTTACAAAACCTGCTGGACAATGCCGCAAAGTACATGGGGGAACAACCCGACCCGCTCATCGAGATCGGGCAGCAGGATGAGGAGGATGGCAAACCTATCTTCTTTGTCAAAGATAATGGGATCGGCATCGCGCCCGAATATCATGACCGCATCTTTGGTCTCTTCAACAAACTAAACGCCCAAAGTGAAGGAACGGGGATCGGGCTTGCTCTCGTGAAGAGGATCATCGAAGTCCACGGTGGCAGGATCTGGGTCGAGAGCGAAGTGGGAAAGGGATCCACATTCTATTTTACGTTGCCCCAAAAATAAGGAAGGTATCTTCCATTCGCGGTTTTTATATCTGACTGTCTTCAAAGGCGGCGCCTTGTATCGAGTGGAATAGTAAAGGTGAAGGTCACTGCCTTTGAGCCGAATCGCAAAATGGTGTTGACCGGCGGTATGCCGCTGGGGTTGTTCAAATCTGAACGAACCCACATATTAACCACGAACAAGGATGGCTCGATCACTTTCCATACCGAGGAAGTCTTCAGCGGCTTGTTGCTGCCGGTATTGGGGAAGAACATCCCCGACCTGACGGAGAATTTCAGGAACTTTGCTGCCGCGCTCAAAAAACAAGCCGAAGAATAAAGAGGCGAGGAGCCTGCAATATGTTGAAGAAAGTGACGGCCGCCTTGGTGTGTCCGTCACTTTTTCATCCGCTGATACTGCGGTACATCCACACCCATCAACACCGCCAGCACACTTTCATCGAGTATATGTCCCTCCACTTTGATCTTCCCATATCGCATCTCAGGCGAGAGCGCTAGATAGGTTTCTTTGACCAGATCCAACGGCAGAACCAAAGCAGAATTTGCGCGGCCTGTGCCACTTTCCAGAGCCTGTTTTCCAAGTTCCGAATCCGAGATCTGTTCGCTGGCCGCCAGAATGGTTTTACATAGTACACGATCCACAAGGTCTATCGTATACGTATAGTAAATGCGTACGGTCGGGAAGCCACGGGCATGCCAATTTTCGGTTTTCACGGGATGCTCTTCGATGACAAACCCCATGGGTCGAACAGTATATTGATCTGGTTTCAACTTAATCCGCATGGACTCTCCGAACTCCTCCACCAGTTCGCGGTCAGGCGTGGATTCAAGCTCCGAGTCGTCCGGGTTTTCAAGATGAGACAGGCAATATCGCTTCACCGCATCCCACTGGGATGAACGAATCAAAATACGGAAATCCTGTTCCTGTTTTGAGCGTTCGCTATCAAACTGGATCTCACCAAGCATCTCTTTCAACAGATCGGATCGTAGAATTCGAACTCCCCCACCGAACGGCTGCGCACAGATGTACACACTTCCATCCTTCAATATGGTTGCCTTGCGTTCCAGCGCCAGCATTGTATCTCCGTGATCGGGATGTGGAAATACCACCTGATCGTATGTGGCAATGCTGACGCGGAGCCTCTGTTTGTTGGTCATTTTCGTTTTGTCGAATTTCCTAAAACGGGTATGTCATGCTTCACCGCTACGCGGCCCAGCATCTCTTTCCTATTGTGCAAGAGACTCTTCGGCCCACATCGTCCCGATGTCCTTCGGGAGAGTGACATGTTTATTCAGAGGCGAATGCCAGCGCCTGCTCGAGTGCCATTGCCCTGCCTTTTTGTTGTGCCGCGGATAATTCCGCTTCGCCCAGCGTCGAACGGATGAATGCCTGGTTTGCCTCCACTTCCACACGGTCGGCGGGCCACCATGCACCACCTGTCTCTTTCAGAACTGACTCTGCTGCACTAAGCATGACCGCCCCCCACTGAGCATCGCCGCGCCGCGCCTTCAAGCCAGCCAGCCCAGCCATACACTCTGCCATTCCGCGCCGATTGCCCAAACGACGGAACATTTTCAGGCTGGTTCTGAATTGCGACTCAGCTCGCTCGAAATCACCTTCATGTTGGGCAATATATCCCAAACTGTGGACAAAGCGTGCCCGGTCTCCCTTGTCGCCTGAGTCAGGCAGCAGTGCTTCGCATTTTTCGTAATAGTCTCGTGCTATGTCATATTGCCCCAGTGTGCGTGCCACTTCGCCAAGGTTATTCAACGCAAAACTCAGCAGCCAGTTTTCGTTGATGTGGCGGGCGGCAATAGCGGCCACAGAGTGGTAGGCATGTGCCTGCTCAGGATGCCCCAAACCAAGTTCAGCATTGCCCAAATGGACCAGCGTAAGTCCATGGAAGTAAGACATGCCCGCTTCCTTGAAAAACTTATTGGACTCCTCCAATAATGGTTGTGCTTCGCTGTCTCTGCCCATGTTAATAAAGGCGATCCCGTTTGCCATTTGTGTCATTGCTATCATCTGGTCATTCTCCAGTCGTTGCTGTATCGCAAGAGCATCCTGTAATCTTGTCAACGCAGTCTCCTGTTGACCCTGCCAAAGCGCCAGGATGCCACTGGATGCCAGCGCCATGGCATGTAGAAAAGGAGTGGATTGAACATCAGGCATCGCCAGAAACTTTTCTGCCCACTGCTGACCTTCCGTAAAATGCCCCCGCCGGTACCAGAACCAGAACAACATGAAGATGAGTCCAACACCAAGCTGGCTTCCCTGAGGTACGGTAAGACACCAACTCAACGTGGTGCGAATATTATCCAATTCATGCTCATACCAGGTCAACCAATACTGGGATTTTGGCGAATAAATCCCCCATCCCGCCTGGTTAAGAATGATGTTCCCAAAATATTGGGCATGATTCGCTTGCAAGGCAGGCATTCCCCCGCTCTCAGCGAGACGTTCCACCGCGTAGGCGCGGATGGTCTCCAGCATGGAAAAGCGCGACTCGCCGTTAGACATCTCTTCCTGCCGCAACAGGCTATTATCCACCAGCGCTGTGAGGCCATTGAGAATGTCAAACTTGTTTTCTGTGTTGCACACAGCTTCGGCCGCTTCGAGTGTAAATCCGCCCACGAACACGCCCAGACGTGCGTACAACTGTTTCTCATCGTCGTTCAGCAGGCTATAGCTCCACTCAAGCGTGTTGCGAAGCGTTTGGTGGCGTGTTGGCAGGTCGCGCGCGCCGCCTGTGAGCAGTTTCAATTGATCGTCGAGCCGCGAAAGGATCGCCTGCGGCGACAACAACTTGATGCGCGCTGCCGCAAGTTCAAGGGCAAGAGGCAGTCCGTCGAGGCGGAGACAGATCTCGGTCACAAAGGAGGCGTTGTCTTTTGTCAATGAAAAATCCGGCTGAGTGGAGCGGGCGCGATCCATGAACAATCGCACAGACTCGTACCCTGTCAACTCGTCGAGAGATAATTCACGCTGTGGTGTCTCCAGCGGCGGGACGGGATATTCGCGTTCACCGCGGAGTTTGAGCGCGATGCGGCTGCTGGTGATGATCTTCAACTGCGGCGCAGCAGAAAGCAGCTCGGCGACCATGGGTGCAGCTGAAATGAGCTGCTCGAAATTATCGAGCACAAGCAGGATTCGTTTGTCGCGCAGATAATCCTTCAGGTTGTCGAGCAGTGGTCGCCCGCCCTCACGCACTTCCAATTGCTGGGCAACGCGCGAGACGAATTGACTCGCTGTCGTATCGTCGGCAAGCGGAACAAAGAAAACGCCGTTCGGGAACTGCGCAAGCGACTCCTGCGCAACCTGCAAGCTAAGACGCGTTTTACCTGTGCCGCCGGGCCCCAGCAATGTGATGAGGCGCACATCGGGTTGCAGGATCAATTCCTTCAATGCAGCCAGTTGCGCAGCGCGCCCAATGAATGGGGTCGGTTGCACAGGGAGATTGTGCTTTATTTGTTTCGACACAAATGAAACGGACTGGCTCTCATCGTAAAGCAATTCGACACTGGTTGGTTGCGTCAGTTTGAAGACAGCCGCATATCGTTTGAGATTCGCAGCAGCATAGATCAACCCCGCGAGCCGCTGCTCCTCAGGCTGCCCTGCCTTATGACAATATGCCAGCCCCGCAGCGACTCCCGCCAGCCAGTATTGTCCCCACAGGTCATCGTGCAGGCTGGGATGATTCGCCCGCACCCACTCGTCAAATGCGCCTCTTGCCGACCCGATGACCGCACTCACACCCGAAACTTCGATCGGCACCTTATGCGGATCGGGTGCATCCGCCACAGCAAGCAGGGACAGGAAGTTGACGCACTTCGCAAACGGGATTTGTGACATCGATAGCATGAGGTAGGACATCTCGAGATAGCGCTGGTCGTACAAGAGCGGCATGTTCTCTTTGAACAATGCAAAATCGATAAGATAGTAACCTGCGAGAGTCTCCTTGTCCTCGGCAAACTTCACCAGGATATTGTTGGTATTCAAGTCACCATGGAGAAAGCCCGTGGCAACATCCATGGAACGTACCTTGCCCCACGGCTCTACCTTGCGTGCATACAACAAAGGATTGGGAAATACATGCCCGTTAATAAGGAAGCCAGCAACGTTGACATTTGCCTTCTCCTGAATGAAGCGTTCAATGCTCCCGCCTTCATCCAGCCGGAAGCCCAGCCACTTCTCCAGGGCCTTTTGGGGGTGAACAGCCTGTTCGAATACAGCGTATTGATTCCACTCGGTCAATAACACTTTGTTCGTCTCTATAAAAATGGTTCTGAGCTGGCTTTGCCGTTCGTAGTTCGACAAAGGACGATATTTTTGAAGTGATTCCCCCGCAATACGATAAAAAATAGCGATGGCGCCCTCGTGCTCGATACGGTCAAAGACCAATTCTGCGATATGTGTGCGAGCGAAGTCGGACGCAGCTTTTTCCATCACGGTGTTGTGCCGCGTGACCTCATCCGATTTGGCGTTTTTACTTTTACGATCCAGTTTGAGGATGCAGTGTTCGACATGCTTTGCATCATTCCATGCCACGCTGACGAGATACACGACCGCCCCCGACCAACCCCCCACCAGTAATTGCAGGGGAGCGATGACGATATTGTTCTTCGCTTGTGCCAATTGAATGACTTGCTGGTATTCAGGTGGCAGGGATTGAAAATCATTGGTCAATTCGGGCATGGCTGAATCCGACCTTTATATGATAAAGTTGGGACGATTTGTGTATTTTATCATCGCTGCCATCCTTTATAGATCACTTTACCCTGGTAAGGAGCATGATATGGAAACGATCGAAACCATCATCGTCGGAGGCGGACAGGCGGGACTCGCCACAAGTTACCATCTTAAACAACTGAGACTCGAACACATCATCTTCGAAGCAGCAGACATCCCTGCTCACGTTTGGCGCGATGACCGTTGGGATTCGTTCACCTTCGTTCTCCCTAATTGGACGTTCCGCCTCCCTGGCGCCTATTATGACGGCAATAGTCCCGACGGTTTCCTGCCGAAAGATGAAATTATCGCCTACTTTAAGCGCTATGTTGAGAAATTCAATTTCCCCATTCAATTCAATACCACAGTGACAGAAGTCGCTTCCAACGAAGGCGGCGGATACCGGGTCACAGCGAATCAAAAAACGTATCAAGCCAAACGTGTGGTGATTGCCACGGGCTCCTTCCAAAAGCCGAAAATTCCAGCTTATAGTGCAGACGTTCCGAAAAATATTCTACAACTTCATTCGGGCCATTATCGCAACCCAGAACAACTGCCAAATGGTGCCGTGCTGATCGTCGGTTCGGGTCAATCGGGTTTGCAGATCGGCGAGGAACTCTATCAAAGCCATCGCACTGTTTACCTGGCGGCAGGTTTCACACCACGTGTGCCGCGCCGTTATCGCGGCAGGGATGTTATCGCCTGGCTCGACGAAATTGGATTCATGGCAACGCCGGTTGATAAACTCCCATCGCCAAAAGCCAGGCTGGTCGGCAACCCGCACCTGAGCGGCAAAGACGGCGGACATTCCCTCAACCTGCACCAATTTGCGCGCGATGGCGTGAATTTGCTCGGTCACATTGAGGGCGTGCAAGATGGCAGGGTCAAGTTCAAACCAGACTTGAAAGAGACCCTTGCCAGGATGGATAAAGCCGAAAAAGATATCATCGCAATGGTCGATCGGTATATCGAGACAAACGACATCAATGCCCCGCATGAAACGCTTCCTGACCTGCAAGATGGGTATTCCGTCGAAGTGGTCACCGAACTCGACCTCAAAGCTGCGAACATCAATACCATTATCTGGGCGATGGGCTATACCGCCGATTACAGTCTTGTGAAACTGCCTGTCATTGATGAAGATGGATTCCCCATTACGCAGCGCAGCGTGACCCAATATCCCGGCTTGTATTTCATCGGCATGAATTGGTTAAGCACACGCAAATCCGTGATCTTGTTGGGAGTCAATGAGGATATCGAATACGTTATTGCAGACATGATGAAAAATGTATGATCTTGGATCATGTCCGATAACAGATATATGCTCCACTATCAACACGGGAACAAAAGTATCCATAAAAATGTCCTTGAAAAAACGTGAGGAGCCGTTTCAGCATGTTCACACGATCGCTTAAGACAATCCTGATCCTTTTATTCATCCCCATCCTTCTGGCATGTTCGCTGTTCACATCCAAGCCTGCACCCTCTCAGGCGGAGATCGAAAAGGAGGAACAGGCGGTCTATTCCTTTTTCGTCGGCGGAGACAAAGCTCCCGTGCTGATCCTTGAGAACACTGCCACCGACATCTCCGAAGATGACCCG
>CAZKSG010000128.1:0-13228 GCA_964555335.1 uncultured Anaerolinea sp. | reverse complement strand
AAGAAACACGTATCGATTGTCGGGAGAAAAAGAGTAATTGACAATAATCTGCCCCTTCAAGCTACTAAACTGATCCGTTGGACAATTAATATCTCCTGAAAAGAGATCGTAAAAGCAAAAGCCGCCTTGATGTGGGTAAAACTCAAAATAAAGAAAACCAAATTTTGTTCTATCCTTTAGCGGATCGCCCAAAACGATCGTCGTATTCGGAAATCGGTCTGAGATTGCATGAATACATTTCTTTGAAAGAGACAATATGGAAATAACACACGGAGTATTTTCACGTACATAGATCACGTTTTCGTTATCCGTAAACAAAAGTTCATTGGAAATAGATTGTTCCTCTGCGAAGGTTGCAAGTAATTTCCGATCAGGCAAATGATAAATCGACACTTGTGTACCAAACAATGGCTGCCACATTTCGGGAAATTCATATTTGCCTTGAATTTGGACAACAGCAATATAATCCTGATTGGGCGACACTGCAAAATAAATATCGCTGATGCCATCATTAAGGTCGGTAAGGCGTAGCCAATGATCAGAAGAAGGATCAATAATCTCAACTGTTGGCTCCTGCATCTCTGCATTTACTCGAATTATCGGTTTATCAGGATCGTCAAACGCATAACAAGATCGAATTGTCTCAGGAAAATCTCTTTCATCAGTGGGTCGTAGTATTCCTTGAGAAATATCCAATCCGACAACTCTTTCAGGGGGCTCATTACAATATCCTTCCACAAATATGATGTGGTTTGCATCTTTCCAATAATAATCATAAATCTGGAATGGCAATCGTACAATGAACTTTTCGCCGTCTTTCGGATTAAAGAAACCAATCTGGTACGAACGTGTTGTGTACTCATCATAGGTAAACAACAAAAGATTATTCTCTGGATTCTTAACCCAATCTGGCAGTTCAATGAACGTAATATCAGGTGTTGAAGTGCGTGTGGGAACAATCGGTGAAGGGGTTACGGTTGGATCAAGCCTTCCTGATCCCCTGGGATACTCTTCTGCAGCCTGTGTTGGTCGCTGCAAAAAAGCTTTCGATGGCGTCATAGTGACTAAAAAATTATCAACAGGCTCTGAAGTTGTTGTAATGGATGGCTGACATCCTGTCAATATAAGAGCAGTGATAATTAACTTCTGTATACCACGCATATCATTTCCTCCTTTTATGCAGATAATAGCTACGGGCATCCATTCGCCAGATGTTCATCGAATGTCTCTGAAAAATCGTGATAGCCTGAGTCATCACACTTCGCGCGGAAGTAAAGGTAATTCGTCTGCGCCGGGAACGCCACCGCACGCAACGACTCCATTCCAGGGTTGGCGATTGGCGTTGGAGGCAGGCCTACATAGAGATAGGTGTTAAACGGTGAATCGACTTGTAGATTCGTCAATGCCAGCGGACTGGTCCACCAAGTTTGTTGTGTCTCGTTGTAGCCGAGGGCATACTGCACCGTGGGGTCGGCATCCAATTTCATGTTGATCCCGTAGCGGTTTAAATACACGGAGGCGATCAACGGTTTCTCTTCTTCGTGGACAGCTTCGCGTTCTACGAGCGATGCCAGCGTCACAGCCTGGTAGATGGTCAGGCCTGCACGTTCATATTCGTTGACGATGTCCGATGTGAGATGCAACCCAAAGTTGCGCAGCAATCCGTTCACAAAAAGGTCCACGGTCACATCGCGTGGGACGATATAGGTATCGGGAAAAAGAAAGCCTTCGGTCGTATCTGCACTCTGGAGAAAATCATACTCATACGAAGTTCGTGCCGCAGCGAGAAACTCTTCCGGCGTGATGGATAAGCCGGAGGTCGGCAGCGAAGCAGCGATCTCCTCCATGCGCCAACCGGGCAGAATGACAAAGGTCACCTCGGCAGGCGTGGCATCCTGCAACTCGCGGGCGATCTCGATGGCAGACATGGTTGTGCTCAACGTATAGTCACCGGATTGGATGGTGGTATCCAGCCCCGAATAGATAAGATACGAACGCAGCGCCCCTGCATCGCGGATCAGCCCCTCTTCTTCCAAACGGCTAGCAATTGAACTGACTGACTCGCCGGGGTTCACAGTAAAGGTCTGCTCGCCTCCAGTGATATCGAGTGGACGAGTCAATGTCCCATCGTACCAAAGCAGCAGCGCCGAATATTGAATGCGCTGTGACAGGGAAAGCGCGAGCGACGGCGCACCATAGGTCCGCGCGGCACTGGAAGGGATGTACAAGACAATAACGAGAAGGCAGGTTATCGTTAGAAGAAAAAAGGAAATAAGGAGGAAGATGGGAAGGGCTTTTGATCTTTGTTTTTTCATTGAATACAATATCTTCCGCATTGAGCGGAACGAGCGCCTTTTGCGAGCGTAGTCGGAGGCGAGTTTCCGGTGAAACCAGAATTTTCAAGTCGACTTAAGTCTACGTGCTGCTAACGATTTTAGTGTAAATGAAACCACCAGGTTATCTTTTTGATTCTAAATACGATTGCAAAATAAAAACCGCCGCCAGTGCATCTTGATGTCCCGCACGCTTCTTGCGCGAGACACCCAGTTCGACGCGCGATGCACGGGCATCCTGTGTACTAAAGGACTCATCCCATAGCACAACGGGAATGGATGTTTGTTCCTGTAGCGCCTGTGCAAACTTTGCCGCACGGCGCCCAGCCAGATTGGGCAAGCCTTCCTCATCGAAAGACTGCCCGATCACGATCAGCCCGGCGTCATTCTCCTGCGCCAGGTTCGCCACCTGTGCCGCGTCCATCAGGCGCGAGACATGCTCGATCACTTTGAACGGGCTGGCAATCGTCGCAGTCGGATCACTTAAGGCAAGACCGATCCGTTTTTCACCGTGGTCCACCGCAAGTATTCTCATATGACCCTTTTCACTGCCAAGACGTGAAGAGAACCAAGCTTTATCCTTCTTTCGTTTTTCTTCGCGTCCTTAGCCTCTTCGCGGTTCAGATTCATTCCGTCACCACCGAAATTCGGAATGGCACGATCGGCATCCACGGCCACCACGAGGGAGATAACTGCACATCGGGAGAATCCGCCAGGGGCAGCTTCCTCAACTCCGCTTGCACATTCCATACACCGAAACCCTGCACCATCTGTGTCACTTGTGCCGTATCGATCTGCTGCACGATCTTGCGCTCGGCTCGCATCGTCCACTTGGCGGAACCATCCGCGTTCAGGATGGGAGTTGTCACTGGTTTTACGGTCACCACATTGGTTGCGGCGGCAAAGCCCGAAGGCAAAGACGCGTTCAACGCCAGCGATGCAAGTCGGGTCAGGTCTGAAGCGTCTGCATAGAGGACGGAAAACTCCACTTGCATGGTCAACGTCAATTGGGTGCCAGCGGCACCTGCAGGTGGGTCATAGTCCTCTGAAAGGGTCTGCGAAACAGACATCGTCTTTTCGAAGAGCAAATCGCCTGAAGCCAGTTCCTCTGCAAATCGCTTTCGGGCATCTTCTTCGAGACTCTTCATTAACAGGTCTTTCGCCCGCTTGCGATCCGCATCGCTCGCCTGCACAGACGGAAGTTCGCGTCCACCTGTAGTAGGCTCTGTGTTGGTGACCGACAGCGAAAGCCCCAGCCTGCCTTCAATGGCATCGATCGTTTCGGCATCCAGGTTTCCTGCAATGCCGCCCTCCACGGCTTCGATCGATAGCTCCAGTGTCTTACCCACACCTGCAGCCACATCGCCGTCTTCGGTCGTCACAAAACGGATTCCATCCGTGTTCCGAACCACGGTCCCTGCTGGCACGTTCACCGCCTGCTGCGTCAGGTTACGAAACTCCACGGCACCCTTCGCCTTCGACTGCGGAATCACCGCCTCACCCGTCACGATCACCGTTTGTGTTCCATCGACAAGGATATGTTTCTCACGCGCCGGAATGCTGCCCGTGATGAACACCGACTCCACCGACGGGCTCGCAACGACAGGCAGGACAAGGCTCTGCATCTTCGAAACAGGATTCAAGGTGATCTGGGCGCGCGGGATGAACAACGCTACAAGAGTCAACACTGCCAACACGCCAACGAGGAACGCCCCAACTCTTGCCGCTGGATGTGCGCGCCACGCATCCTCCGAAGCCGGAAGTTGATTCCGTTTCTCGCGCAGATCCTTCGCTGGAGGCTGCCACGCAAACCGCTTCCGACGACGCGGCTTTGGCCACGACACGCGCTGCGCCTGCCCCGTGGACTCGAACACCGGAATGTGCAATTCTTCTGCATCAGCCCGGACGCGACGCGCACGTGTCACCAGTCCCAACTGTGCGCCAAGAGAGGCGGCATGCCGCTGCAATACTTTTAGATCCACCTGCCGCAACGCAACCTTCTCAAACTTGGGCCAGACGAGCAAAATACGCGGCGTCTTCGCCCACGACATCCGGTCGCGGACAGAGATCAAGTCGTCGTGCGATTCGAGTGTGATGATCTGTGTTTTCATGCGGAATGAATTATAACTGGCAAACCGCAAGCCCATCACTTGACCCATTCGGCCTACTTCTGTATATTCCAGTTATATGACAGTCACGTAGAGGAGAAAACATGCCAATCGCCGACCTTATCATCACCCATGCCAAAATCTTCACCAGCGATGAAACGAAACCACATGCAGAGGCGGTCGCTGTCACAGGGAACCGCATCGTGTATGTGGGCACGAACCAGGGAGCAGAACCATTTCAGGGCACATCCACCCGTGTCATTAACGGACAGGGACGCACGTTAACGGCGGGTTTTATCGATTCACATGTCCATTTACTCTCCGGCGCGATCTGGCTGGGAACGGCTCAACTTCGCGAAACCAAAACGAAAGAAGAGTTTCGAAACACATTGCTAAAATTTGCCGACGAGAATAAGACCGATGCCTGGGTTGTGGGACGCGGCGTTCGCTATAACATCGTTTCTACACGGCAGGAATTGGATGAGGTCATCGCTGACCGCCCTGTGTATATCGAGTCCTTCGACGGACATACCGCCTGGGTCAATACAAAAGCGCTCGAGATGGCCGGCATCTTACACGACGATGGGCGCGAAATGCAGAACGGCATCATCGTCCGCGATAAAAGCGGACTCGCCACCGGTGAACTGCGCGAAGGTGACGCAATGAATGCCGTCTTTAACCTGATCCCCGTCCCCGATTCAAATCGTCAACGCGAACTATTGAAACTTGCCATCAAGGAATTCAATAAGACAGGCATCACCAGCGTCCACAACATGAACGGTGATATGAAAGATCTCCTGACGTATGCCGCGCTCGAAGATGCAGGCGAGATGACCCTGCGCGTCTACGTTCCCTACCACATCAAGCCTGAGACCACCGAAGAAGAACTGAACGAAGCCGTAGAAATGACCAACGCTCACATGGATTATGTGCGCGGCGGTGCGGTCAAGTTCTTTATGGATGGCGTGTGGGAATCGTATACGGCGTACAACGTCCATCCATACGCGGACGATGCAGAGGCAAAACCTGAACCCATCTTTACCCTGGAACACTTCACACAACTGGCGTCCTGGTGCGACAAAATGGGATTGCAGATCGCAGTCCATTGCTGCGGAGATGGAGCAGTGCGGCAAACGCTCGATGGCTTTGAAGCGATCCAAAAGCGCAATGGCAAACGGGACAGCCGTCATCGCATCGAACATATTGAAGTCTGCCAGCCAGAGGATATGCCACGCTTCAAGGAGCTTGGTGTCATTGCCTCCATGCAGGCCAGCCATGCACCGTTCAGCCGCGAAAATGACATCACCTGGACTGATCGCACGGGTCCACAGCGTTGGGCATACGCATTCCCATGGCGTTCACTGAAAAATGCCGGCGCTACACTTGCCCTCGGCAGCGATTGGACCGTGGCTCCCTTTGACCCGATCTATAATATCAACTTCGCGCTCAATCGTAAGAAATACGACGAGTCCTGCCCTGACCAGCGACTGACGCTCGAAGAATGCATTCTGGGCTATACACGCGACGCTGCCTATACCGAATTCATGGAAGATGAAAAGGGGCAGGTCAAGGAAGGGTATCTGGCGGACCTGGTGTTATTCTCGCACGATCTCTTCGCCATGAAACCCGAAGAGATCACAAATGCGAAGGCAGTGTTGACAGTAATGGATGGGCGAATTGTGTTTGAAGAAATAGAATAATATGTCGTTGCGAGGAGGGCGTTAGCCCTACGAAGCAATCTCTGTTTAATCGGTTAACGCTACATCTCCCCGTTAAACAAGAGATTACTTCGCTCCATTGATCGCTCGCAACGACATGTTTCGCTGAACTCTCCTCAATCTGTCAAATACGTGGCTTCGCGGATCAAGTCCATGAACTCGTTCATGGCATCGTCCCGAGGCAGCCATTCACGGATACGCTGGGCTTCGTGATAGACATACGCGAGGGAGCTGTCTTCTGCCCAGTAACTTTTCTTCAGGATTTCAGCAAACTCCGCCACCACCACGGCACGCTGGAAATATGGGCTGGCTTCTTCGAACTCATCGGAGAGGTCGCGAGTGGAAAAGTCCTTTGAGATCTCAACAACCTGGCGCGTATCCGGGTCCTGCCAGCGCATAAAGACCGTGGCGATGTTTCCATGTGCTTCGGGATATAGCTTTACTTCATACAAAGCAGTGACCGAATGTCCTGCGCCAATCTCACCGGCATCCACGCTGTTATCACGGAAATCATTGTCGGCAATGGCTCTGTTTTCAAAGCCGACCAGACGATAGAGCTTCACAACTTCAGGATTGAAATCCACCTGTACTTTGGCATCCATGGCAATGGTTTGCAACGTGCCAGTGATCTCATCGATGAAGAGGCGGCGGGCTTCGTCCATATCATCAATATAGGCATAGAAGCCATCCCCGTTATCGGCAAGTTGTTCCATGAGCACATCGTTGTAATTATCCATGCCGAAACCGACTGTGGTCAACGTGACACCTTCTTCAACATAATGCCGAATCTCAGAAAGGATCTCTTCGGATTCGGTCGCACCGAAATTGGCAACCCCATCTGAGCACAGGATGACGCGGTTGATACCATCCGATTTGAAAGCTTTCATCGCCATGCGATACCCCAGGCGGATTCCCGCTTCGGCATTGGTCACGCCTTCGGGGTGAAGGCTGTAGATCGCTTCAAGGATCGCATCTTTATCGGAGCCGGGTGTCGGGTCCAGAACGACGCGGGCATCTGTCCCGTAGACCACAATGCTGACCGAGTCTGAACGATGTAATTGTTCCACAAGCAATTCGAGTGATCGTTTGACCAATCCGAGACGGTTGTCCATATCCATCGAACCCGAGACGTCGATCACAAATGTGAGAGCTGCATCCTTGCGATCGTATTCAGGGACTTCATATCCCTGGATACCAATACGCAGCATCTGATACCGCTCGGTCTGAGTGAACGGCGAGGGCGCACCATCCACATAGATACCAAAGGCCTGGTGCGCGGACGGGTTTTCATATCCCTGATCGAAGTAGTTGACATATTCCTCCACGCGCACAGAATCGGATGGAGGCAAATTCCCTTCGCTCAGGTAATTACGCATGATCGTGTACGAACCGGTATCCACATCCAGCGCGAACGTGGAGAGATGATCGTCATCGGTATCGATCGACGGATTTACTCCGTAGTTCTGAAAGAACATATCATACGGTTCACGATTGGAGGGTGGGATGGGCAAATTGGATTGAGGGTTGGACGGTTGCGCATTGGGCACCGATTCAATGGCTGGCAATTCGGGAAAATAACCAGATGCAGGCGCCTCTGTTGCAGCGGGAGCTTCGGTTGCAACATAATCGTGTTGAGTCTGATCGGGCACAGATGGCGCTTCGGTGGCTGCGGGGGCAGCGCCTCCACAGGCAGCGGTAACAAGCAACAGGAATAACATACCTGTCAGTAAGGCATTTCGTTTGAACATATTCTTCTCCTTTATTGGTTTTAGCGAGATGCAAAAAAGCGAACGTGGGGTCGGCGTTCCCGTTGTTCGCAGAAAGTCATGTTAGTGCATAAGCCCTCCTTCATAGTAAAAGGGAAATGGATGAATAGATCACTTATTGAGTTGACGTAGGCTTTGTGGAAATGTTCCCCAAACACTTAAATCGAAACGGGACAGCCTCGCGACTGTCCCGCTCATCAACGACGAAGAGTTACCTATGCCTGTGTCAGAACCACTACAACTGTCCCATCTGTATCCACGATCGTGATCGTCAGGACACTGTTGTCCTTTTGGAAAATCTGAATAGCGCCATTGGCTTCACCCGGCATCGAGATCATCGGTGACCAGCCCAGTTTTCCCATTTCATCGTTATAGAAATCCTGGACTTCCTTCACTGTTGCATTGACCTTGAAGCTATAGGTCTTGGTATCGGTAAATTCCTGCCCTGCAGTCGCCTGTGGCATTACAGGGATTCCATTCCACTCAGAGACAGGTGTTCCCTGAGGGTCAAAGTAATTGCCAAAATCCGGCATTGCACTGGCAAGAGCCTCCAGCGAAGGAATGGCTGAGGGAAGCGCCTGTAATGTCTCAATGGGTATTTCAGATGCAACAGCCCTGAGCGTCTCGATCGGCATCGAAGTCGCAAATGACTCAGCCGTCCCAGCCAGGTTTTGGACATCCTTGATCGGCTGGGTCACAGTGGCACAGGCAAGGACGAACAGAATTAAAATGGACAACCCTAAATATTTTGTAAAACGTGACATAACGTCTCCTTTTGGGGCACAATCATAATACATACACTGCCTCTACAGAAAGGGACAGGTGTACTAGTGTCACCAATAATAATAGTACTGGTCAAAGTGAAAACCATCACATACAATCCAGGTCTACACTTCCTAAAGGTGACAGTATGACATCACTCCCCTGGTATCACAAAACAAGCATCTATCAGATTTATCCGCGTTCTTTTTATGATAGCAACAACGATGGGATCGGCGACTTGCAAGGTATCATCCAAAAATTGGATTATGTCAAACAGCTTGGATTCGAGACCCTTTGGATCTCTCCGTTCTTTTCCTCGCCGCAGGCTGATTTCGGTTACGACATCGCAAACTACACGGACATCGCTCCCGAATACGGCACAATGAGTGACGCCCTGCAACTAATCGAAGAGGTCCACAAGCGTGAGATGAAGATCATCTTCGACATGGTCATGAACCACACATCTGCCGAACATGCCTGGTTTCAGGAATCAAAGTCGTCTCGCGATAACTCCAAAGCCAACTGGTACATCTGGAGCGACAAGCCGAATAACTGGATGAGCGTCACAGGTGGCAGCGGCTGGCACCTCGCCCCCGAACGCGGTCAATATTTCTGGGCGTCCTTCCTCCCCTTCCAACCCGATCTGAACTACCGCAACCCGGAAGTGAAACAAGCCATGCTCAATATCGTCCGTTTTTGGCTGGGCAAAGGCGTGGACGGCTTCCGGCTCGATATCTTTAATTACATCTACAAAGACGCGGAGTTTCGAGAGAATCCCTTCTCGTTTAAATTACTGCCCAACGAGGAGGATTTCTCCGGTTTCTTTCAACAGGCAAAATACACGGTCAACCAACCGGAGAACTTCGATTTCGCAAAAGAATTCCGCAGCGTTTGTGATGAATTCGGCGAGAGACTTTCTATTGGTGAAGTCAGTGGTGGGACAAAGATCATCCGCCAATTTCTGGGAGATGAAACGAACAACGGTCTTACCCTGGTCTTTGATTTTGGCATGTTGGATTTCAAATTCAACGCAGCATATTTCCATACATTGATCGAGAAAATGGAAGCACAATATCCTTACCCATTTATGCCGGTCTACGTTTTCAGTAACCATGACAAGCGGCGAAGCATCAAACGCCTTCAGGATGACATCCGCAAGGCAAAGCTCCTTCACATGCTCCAGCTCACCGTCCGTGGCGTGCCATGCATGTACTACGGCGAAGAGATCGGCATGACCGATTCCAAATTCCCCTTTGCGACCGCGCTTGATCCCATCCCACACAAGTTCAAATCCATTCCACGATTCATCTTTGACACACTGGGTATCATGATCAACCGTGATGAAGTCCGCACACCCATGCAGTGGGATAACACGAAGAATGCAGGTTTTTCACATGCAGAGAAAACATGGCTGCCTGTGCACGAAAATCACGATCGTGTCAACGTCGAAATGGAAGGCGATAATGGTGGGTCGCTGCTCAACACAATCTGTGAATTGATGAAAATTCGCACTCGAGAATGTGCTTTTCAGGAAGGCACTCTACAGCTACTTGAGAATCTCCCGGAAAATGTACTTGGCTACGCTCGCTTACATCAAAATAAGAAGTTCATCGTTTTGCTAAATTTCGATACAAAAGAAAAAGAATGTCAAACAGATACAGGTGAGAGCATTTTTCAACTGTCAGCGGGAGAAGGCCAGAACACCAGGATACGAAAATTAAGCGGCTATGATGCAATGATCATAAAGTGCGCATCTAGATAAAGAAGGACGGGCTTTTTGTCCGTCCTTCTTTATCTTTCAATTATTTTATTTTTTCTTCGAGCACTTTCACAACCTTACCTAATGCATCTTTCATCTGATCTGCATCCGGCAGGCTGCCTTGTGCCAAGTTGGGACGTCCACCGCCGCGCCCGCCAATGCCTGTGATGAGGTCACCTGCTTTCACGCCTCGCTTGACGACATCCTCGGTCACGGTCGCGATGACAGTAGATCCCGTTGCCAGGACCGCTGCGCCGCCTTTTGGATACTTCTCGCGGAACTTGTCGGCCAGCGAACGCAGCGTATCCGCATCTACGCCTGGAACATCCATCGCAAGGACACTGACATCCTTCACTGGTTGGATATTTGTCAGTTGGGCATTGAACGCCGAAAGCGCAGCCTGAGCGCGTAGATTGGCGAGCTCCTTCTTTAGGTCAGATACTTCGTCCTGCAGAGACTCCACCTTGAACGGGATATCTTCAACGGAGGATTTCAACGCTGTAGCGGTCTGCTTCAACATCTTAAAGCGGCGTGCGATCAAATCATATGCGCCGCGTCCGGTCACCGCTTCGATACGGCGAACACCTGCCGCCGCCGAACCTTCACTCACAATAAGGAACGCGCCCACATCTGATGTCCGCTCGAGATGGGTACCGCCGCAAAGTTCATAGGAATATCGGTGCTGGTGTTCTTCTACAGCCGTGGGATGAACCGCTGACTCTTCAACAAGAGAGCCATTGGTGTGAGGCATGATCGTGATCGTGCGCACGGTCTCACCATATTTTTCGCCGAACAATGCCATGGCACCTTCGGCGATCGCATCTTCACGGGCACGGAGTTTGGGGAGCACTTCCATATCTGCTGCAACCGCGTCGTTAACAATACGCTCGACACGCTCGATCTGCTCAGGCGTCATCGCTTCAGGATGATTGAAGTCAAAGCGCAGACGATCCGGTGCCACTAGGGAGCCCGCCTGAACTGCATGTTCACCCAGCACCTGATGCAACGCAGCATGCATAAGATGGGTCGCCGTATGGTTGCGCATGATGTCGTGGCGGCGGGTCATATTCACCTCGGCGAGAGCAAGGTCGCCCACTTTGGGTTGACCGGAAATTACTTCGCCGACATGGACGATCACACCCGCAGACGCACGGCGAACATTGGTCACTTCGATCTCCCAGGTATTGGATGACAATGACTTGATCAATCCTTCATCGTTCACCTGACCACCAGATTCAATGTAGAAACCAGTCTTCGGCAGGATGACTTCCACCGGGTCGCCAAATGAGGCCGATTCAACAGACTGTCCATTGACGACGATGGCAAGCACTTCGCCCTGCACGCTCGGGCTGGTATACGGATCATAGTCCACACCATGGTCACCAAGTTTCTTTTGTTTGTGCAGGTCTTTGAAGATGCCGGCATAGAATTCAGCATCCTCACCGCCCATCTTGCCAATGGCTTTGCCGCCACCAGAAGCAAGACTGTGTTCCTCGCGCGCGGCTTTGAAACCTTCCTCATCCACGTCGAGTCCCTGTTCGCGGGCGATATCGCGTGAAATTTCAAAGGGCAAACCGTATGTGGCATAGAGATCGAAGGCGCGGTGACCGTCGAGGGCGGTCTGATTGGCAGCACGTAGCTCGGAGAGGAGATTTTCCAGATGAGCGGTACCCGATTCAATGGTCCGTGCGAAGCGGATCTCTTCCCGGGTCAAATTATCGAGGATTGTGCCTTCGTTCTTTTTCAGTTCAGGATAGAAGCCGCCATACTCCGCAATGACTGCCTCTGCAACTTTCGCGAGAAATGGATCATGTAAACCGATCTTGGTCCCGAAACGCGCCGCGCGACGGATGATCATGCGGGTGATATAGTTGCGCCCCGCATTGCCAGGGACAACACCATCTGCAATAAGAAACGCCGCCGAACGGACATGATCTGCGATGACGCGGTACGGGGTGAAATCTGCATACATTTCTTCGCGCGTCTTGCCTGATAGGGACGAGAGAACGTCGAGGGTACCTGTGAAGAGGTCGGTCTTGTAATTCGAGTCAACGCCTTGTAACACAGAGACAATGCGCTCGAAGCCCATGCCAGTATCCACATGCTTGGCAGGAAGCGGCTCGAGACGACCATCAGGGAATTGGTTGTATTGGATGAACACGTTGTTCCACAGCTCGAGATAGCGCGTGCATTCACCGTTCACGCCGCAGACATGATCGGTGCCGCGCAGGTTATCGCGCTCTTCGCCCAGGTCAATATGGATCTCAGAGCATGGACCGCATGGGCCGGTCTCTGCCATCTGCCAGAAATTTTCCTTGCGACCAAAATACAACACGTGGCTGGGATCGAAGCCAGGCTGTTCCTTCCAGACATCCGCGGCTTCCTCATCAGTCGGGATGTTGCCTTTATCGTCCTTGAAAACCGTGGCGTAGAGTTTGTCCTTCGGCAATCCCCACACATCGGTGAGAAGCTGCCAGGACCATGCAATCGCTTCCTTCTTATAGTAGTCGCCGAATGACCAGTTACCAAGCATCTCAAAGAAGGTATGATGCGTGTCGTCGCGTCCGACATCGTCGAGATCGTTGTGTTTGCCGGCCACACGCATACACTTTTGCGAATCGACAGCGCGCTTGTACGGACGTTTGTCGGTGCCGATGAACACGTCCTTGAATTGGACCATGCCCGAGTTGGTGAAGAGCAGCGTGCCATCCCCGCCCGGGACGAGCGACATCGAGGGCACAGCGGTATGCCCATGCTCGACGAAAAAGTCAATGAAGGTCTG
>CAZKSG010000127.1:0-13309 GCA_964555335.1 uncultured Anaerolinea sp. | reverse complement strand
GAACGCGATATCGATGATATGAAAGCGCGCGGCGTCACGTCGATCGACATCACGGATAATGTGGTGATCACTGATCTCGCGCTGGAACGTGCCATGCGCTACGAAATGAAGATCAATCGCGCAGACTCTTCCTCCGCGCCAAAGGCGATATTCAGTTCATCCGTGAATTTGGTCGCGGCGTATCCACGTGAGGCGTCTGCTTCTGACAACGAGTTGAAGCAGAAGATCAAGTCCATGGTGCTTGCGAAGTTGGATGGGCAGGTGGATGCTGCTTTGCTGGATGCGATCATTACAAAGGTGTTGAATGGAATGAAATAGGCGGGAAATAATTGTAGTCATTATCGGAATCAAAAAACGCAGGCGTTTTGCCTGCGTTTTGTTTTTCTATCTTCCGTACTTTTTTCGTAACTCATCGGCTGCTTCGTTCAATTCCTTTGCGTTCGCCTGGATCTTCTTGATCGCAGCCACAGCATCATCCACGCCTTTCTGACCGGCGCGGAAGACATTCTCATCAAGCCAGACCGCTTCGTGTTCACAAGCGCGTTCAGCGACCGGTAACTTCATCTTCTTGAAATCGAAATACTCAGGGAAGGCATTCGGTACAGCCAGCTTCGACTTTTGCGGCTGGAACAAAGTGTAGTTGTTCATCGCTTCGTAACCGGTCCAGCATTCTACGCCTTCGGCATCCAGCGCGCCGACGAGCAGGTCATGTTCCATGCCAAACTGTTCGGGATCGATGGCAAAGATGTAACGGTAGAAGCTGCGGGTGGTATGACGCGGGTCTCTTCGCAGCAGGCGAATGCCGGGGACCTCGCTTAGCGCTTCATCCATGTAATCGGCCATTGCTTCGCGTTCCTTCGCTTGACTGGGGAAACGCTCGATGCCGACCAACGCCAATGCTGCGGCGATCTCGCTCAGCCGGAAGTTACCTCCCACTTGGTATTCCATCGAATCGTCTTCGGGACCTCCGCCCAACGCGTGCGGACGTCCGCAGTCAATGATGGATGCCGCTTTGGCGGCAAGCTCTGGTGTGTGGCATAGGAGAATGCCGCCTTCGCCTGTGGTGAGCGTCTTCGACGATTGCAACGAGAACGAACCGAAATGACCGATCGTCCCAGCGCCGCGACCGTTCCACTTCGCACCGTGAGCGTGGGCGCAATCTTCGATCACGATGATGTTATGCTTTTCAGCGAGCGCCATGATCGCATCCATATTGGCCATGTTCGAACCGAGATGCACTGGGATGATCGCCTTCGTTTTCGATGTGATAGCTTTCTCGGCTGCCTTCGGATCGAGACAGTAATTATTCGGATCCACATCTACGATGACGGGGATCGCTCCGGCTCCCATCGGCGCCGATGCCGTTGCCTGGAATGTATACGCAGGCACGATGACTTCATCGCCCCAGCCGATCCCTGCCGCGCGCAGCGCGACTTCCATAGTCACGGTTCCATTTGCCATCGGCACGGCATATCCACCGCCCTGTAGTTCGGCAAACTTCCTTGCCAATTCCGCAGTTTTCGGGCCAGGGTAGGGATACCCGCCCCAACGCCCAGATTTGATGACTTCGGTCACGATGTCGATGTCGCGTTGATCCCAAACAGGCCATTCAGGATATGGTTCAGTTCGAGTTTTGGGTCCACCGAGAATTGCTAATTGAGACATGGCACGCTCCTTTGCAGATTGTTGATTTGAGAGTTTCGATTGGCAATTGAAGAAGAGAGTCAAGAAACATCTACAATTAATTCACGAAGTGCTTTCATCACACCTGGACCAATCTCCCTGCCGATCGAGTTTGTTTCTTCATAATGTTTGCCCGGTTCAAAAGGGTTCGCCGGGAACTCAAATTCCTCCTCCGGCAGAATATATCCGAGCTCATCGTTTGCCAGCCCGATGATGCCGGCCACTGTTGCGCCAGCCTGCTTCATCCAGGCTTTGAGTTGCAATCCCAGTTTGGGCAGCAATTCGCCGGGGATGGTGGCAAGCCACAGGTCACCGATCTGGATAAGATTCACTTCGGTGTGAACGTATCCCTTTTCATCGCGTACATCGGGCATAAGTCTTTGCTCGAATGCGGACATGTACAAGATATTGGTGAGTTCGGCTTCGACTTCTTTTTGTCGAACATGCACAGCGCACGATTGACTGTTGACCGCTGCCAGAGCACCCAGTCCTTCATGAGCCAGCTTTTGGCCCATGAACTCGGCTTCCTCGAACGAGTGGTCTTTTACATCAGGGGTCAGCATGCCCCCCAGTGCCCCGGCAAAGAAGATGCATGGAGCGCCTGTTTGCTTTCCTACTTCATCACGTAAAGAATGAACGTAGTCAGATGTGATATGCGGATTGTGTTCCCAGAGCGCTTCAGGGTGGCAGGGAAAGTTCATCAACGTAACAACTACTTTGGATGCGTCGGTCACATCGGTAAATTGTGCAAGTGTCAACTCATCATCCAGGATCTCAGGATTGCGGGTGTTCTTGATCAAACCGGGGATGTGGACCGATGTCCATTTGACGGAAGTAGGCTGCAGTCTGGAAAGAGAAGCGAAAATCGTTTCCACGATGCGGTCCTTTGTGGCAGACATCCATTCTTCATCGACACCGCGGGTTTGCATGTCTGGTCCCCATAGACCGATCGTGTCAGGCCCATGGTGTGTGTGCGTGGCAGCAATGACAACTGTTACGTCGGGTCGTGATTCGTGAATTCGACTCAACAGATCTTTTACATCCGGACGCACGAATCCGATCAGGTCGAGCGCAACCAATACCAGTATGGTTTGTTCCGCTTGAATGGTCAACGCGCGAACGTAGAGATCGTCGTGAACGGTCTGCGCGCGGCGATTACTGCCAAAGCCTGCCAGAAAGACGGTCTTGTCGAGCGATGGCGTGATCGACTGTTGTGCGTATCCAATGTTCATTTGACAAGTTCCTTTGCCGTGCAGATGATGTTCTCGCGAACTGCATACCCATCGAAGCCAACCTGTTCCATGCCCAGGATGACCGCGCCTACCACCGGCGGGCCGTCGAGCCGTATCAACATTGCCCGGGGACAATGTTTGAGAACAAGGTCTTGCATGGGTTGGGCGATCAGCTCTCCTGCTTCGAAGACACTGCCCGATTGAACGATCTCCACCTCTTCCAGTTCCATTTCGATCTGGCGTGCCACTGCCACAGCCAGCCAACCGAGCTCCTCTCCTGCCCACTGTACTACATCACATGCAGCGGCATCGCCTGCACGTGCCGCTGCAATGACATTAAGGGTAATATGGGGGAACAGGTGATATTGTCCGTTCGACAAACCTTCCATGAGGTCCATTTCACTTTTGGCACCCACGGCTTCGATATAAATTTTTGTCAACGCGGTCGGCGGGATGCGTTTGATCCACGCGTAATTCACCATCTGTAATCCACGCGACATGATTTCATACGCACCGCCGAACTCACCGAACGCGATTCCATTGCCGACGATACGCCCCTCTTTTCCATTTTTGCCGCGCCCTCGCGCATTGTTGGATGACCCCGCCGTGACGTTTACACCGACCCCACGCGTTGCACCGGCGAGCAACCCATTCATGCCATCGTTGACGACTTCCGCGGGACATGATAACCCCAGCGCGGCGATGGCTTTTAAGTGACCCGCCCTGTCTGATGGGAAATCGTATCCGGCTACGCCGAAACCTGCCCCCGCTATGGAGTCCTTTTCCACCCCAGCCATGTTCAACGCTCCGTCAAATGACTCGGTCAACACGCGTTCGAGTCCATCATAACCTGCGTTCTGATGATTCCCACCGCCTGCTTTGCCGAACCCCACACATTGACCAGTTTCATCTACGATCAAAGCGTGCGTTTTGGATGAACCAACATCAATTCCTAAAAAATAGTTCATGAAGACTCCGTTGTAGAAGGTGTCAGGTGACGACTGGCATCCCATTCTTCTGGTGCTGCTTGAAGCAATCCGTAGGTTTTGTATCCATCATCGATCATCCATTGCACGGCTGCCTGGGTCTCGATCTCACCTCGTGGGGAAGGTTCGAGTTTTGGCAAATATTCCCAAATCGCCGGGGGAAAGATGAACATCACCGATGCCGCATAGGGACTCAAGATCTCCTCCGGCTTTGGCTTCTCAATGATCCTTCGAACGCGCCACTCTGAATCCACATCCACGCTGGAACGGGCGGAAAGTTCCTCCAGGGGACATTCCTTTAAACTCATCGTAATGTCTGCGTTGTGTTTTTGATGTGCTTCCACCAGTTCGAGCAGGGAATTCTTTTTGAGAATGTAATCTGTGGCCACAACCATGAATGATTCGTTTTGAATCCATTCTTTTGGCACAGACAGCAGGGCGTCGCCGTTGCCATGCAACTCCTTTTGATGGGCAAAACCTGCCTTGAGATTCCAGTTGGAGCCATCGCCCACATAGTCAACGACCTGTTCTTCGAGATGATGCGTGACGATGCAAACCCGTTCCACGCCTGCCTTTGTGATGGCTTTCAAGACAAAGTCAAGCGTTGGCCGCCCGTGAACGGGTAGGAGCGGTTTCGGAGTTGTATCTGTGTATGGGCGCTGACGTTTCCCGCGTCCGGCGGCGAGAAGAATGGCAGATTTGATCATGAGATCACCCTGCCCCCCTCTCTTAAAAGGACAGGGGAGAGTCCATCTCCTGTTTCAACCATAAACACTTTTGACTTTAGCCCAGGACGAATTGCTGAGAATTTCTCTGCAATCTCTGCACAGGCGTTTTCTGCCAAATCTCGTTTTGCCAATGCGACCACGCAGCCGCCGTATCCACCGCCACTGAAGCGACTGCCGTAAACGCCACTTGTGCTGCTCACGAGTTCATGTAGTTCGATCAGAATTTCACTGCCTGATTGATAGTTGTCGATGGATGACGCACAAGACTGATTCATCAATTGACCGAATTCTTCGAACTTCGCCTCCTGCCATAGCTTTGCGCCCTGTCGAACGCGCTCTGTTTCTGTGAAAAAGTGTATGGCGCGGTTGCGTAGGTTCTCAGGCAATATCATTTTCTTTTCTTCGAACTGTTCACGCGGCACATCCGCTAGTATTCGGGCATTACCTTTCAGCGTTGCTGCTGCCTGATGACACTCCTCCACACGGGTATTGAATCCGCTTTTGGTGAGTTCACGCGAAACGCCAGAGTAAGCAATGATCCAGGCGAAGTCGGCAGAGGGAGAGTCGATGATCGGTTTAACGGAAGCCTTGATCGTGTCCATGAAAAGAAGCGCATCTTTACGTCCGTGGACGATGGTCAGTGGGTCGAGAAGTCCGATCTGAAGGTTGAGTACATCGTGCTCCAGTCGATACTCCAGATCTGGCAATTGCTCAATGGATAGTTCAATATCATTCACATCAGCAAGTGCTTTGATATATGCCAATCCCACCGATGCAGACGAACTCAAGCCGGAGCCAATGAGCGAGCCGCTAACGTGGGCTTTCATGCCACGTTTGAGATCCAATACACATGCTGCTGCTTGCGCATAGCGTGCCCAGTGATTCCGATCGAGTTCTCCGATCAGGAACGTTGCTTCACCCAATTGATCACTGCTAATGTGGATCTGGTTTGAGTCGAGCGGCTCATATTCAAGTGTTGTGCCAAGTTGAATCGTGCGACCCAACACCACACCGCCTTGATGATCCACATGCGCGCCGATGGGGCAGATACGATAAGGAGAAAAGATCTGTTTCATTCTGCGTTGGCGGTCTCACGTTTCTTTTTCAATGTTTCCTTGATGCCGCTCAAGTATTTGCCATGCAGTGGATACAGCCATAGCAGAAAGATCGCCAGCAGGAACCCGATCGATGTGGGGACGGTCAGGAAGATGCGGAAGCCCAAATCAACAGAAGCAGGTTGAACGTCGAGGAGTGTGTCGTAGCCGAAGGCTGGCATCACGAGTCCAAAAACGGAGGAGACAAGCAATCCGCTCAGAGTGATAAGAAATCCGCTCATACCGAAATACATTCCGGCACGTTGATGACCAGTCTTCACTTCATCTTCATCCACCACTTCTGTCATAATGACGTCGCCAATGAGCACGAGACCACCAAGACCAATCCCTAACACAACAGCCGCGGCATAGGTGAAATAGATGTTCGGGGAAAATCCCATTGGGACGATGCCCAGAATCATGATGGCGTTGGCAAGCATGAGCGTACGGCGCGAGTCAAGTTTATTTGCCACCCAATTGCGCCACGGATACAGCGACAACATGGCAATGAAAAATGCCCCGCCGAGGATGACGGTGGCAAGCCCTTCATCCACTTTCAGGCTGTATTTCAAGTAAAAGAGTATCCCTGTTTGCAGAGACCCTGTGCCGAAGAAGCGCATTGTCTGTGCGCCGGCCGCGGTGAGGTAACTGCGATTCGCAAATGTATATTTGAGCGCCTGCAAAAATGGAAAGCCTGTGTCAGTGTGAAGTTCCTTGCGTTCGAACATCGCTGGATACCCGGCATAGATGGCAATGACTGAAATGCCGGCAAACAGCATTGCCATATTGCTCCACCCCATGAGATTGGCCAGCATTGGCGGAAGTGCCGCGCCGATGAACAGTCCGATGATCTGAAAGATGTTCATCTTTGCTGCGACATCGGTTCGTTCTTCGTAGGATCCGAACATCTCAGGAAGCAATCCATAGTAGCCGGTGGCAAGGGCGGTGTATAGACCCTCCCAAACCACAATGGCAGTGCCGAAGTACAACAATAATCCACGCGGATCAGCTTTGCCATCGAATGGAGCAGTAAAAAGCAAGGCAAATGCCAATGCATATGGCAGCCCGCCAAAGAGAATATAAGGGATACGTCTGCCCCAGCGTGAACGGGTGCGGTCGGATAAAAATCCAAGCGCAGGATTGTTCAATGCATTGTAGATGGTATAGAAAAACCAAAACGTCGAATACCATGCCACTGGCAGGTTCTTGATATCCACAATGTAGAACGCGATCACTCCTGCAACCGCTTCGCCCGGGATGGTGATGCCCAGACTTGAAAGAGAATACAACAGCCGAGTTTTTGTGCTGGTTTGAAATTTGGATGTTGTCATTGTATTTCCTGTTGAATCTTCTCTCTTTTTTTCGTGTGAAAGAAAGTAAAAAGATGGGTGAGATTATTTCCTCATTGCATCCCGTACTGCACGATATCCAATCAACTTGATATCTTCGCTTTCCAGGAATTTCTTCAGGTTGTCGCTCATGAACGTGTTGTAATTCGCAACCCGTGCCTGCCAATCAGGGGCAATGGCTCGCAATTCCGGTGTGTCCACCGATGGATGCAAAATGAAATGGGTGATGCCGATCGGTAACTCGCCAAACAGATGTTTCGCCACGCTGATGTGGTCGTTCCCGTGTTCGAGCGGCATGGCAAGGATCCCATCCACCATGGGAACGCCCATCGCTTCGAGCGCGTCCATCACCGGTGCATACGCAATCCGTTCAGCCTCCCCTACGCCCATCATTTCAATCCCTTTCGCAGAGAGACGCGGCAGCATATTAGGCAGCAAACGCTTCCCTGCCGCCTGCACATACGATTGAATGAACTTCGGATTCATGATCGTGCCCATGTGCGAATCGACATGAGTGACATCAATTCCTGCTGCCAATGCTTTTTCGATCTGGGCATTAACTTCTGCATCCACCGCTTCCACAGCGGCATTGTCATATACAGCCTGATGCCATTGATGGAAGTAACCCGCTTCATCCATCAAGCCGGAGGCTGAATCCCTTGTGGATACAGGTCCCCAGCGATAGCTTTCCCACTCGGCATTCAAGGTAGCATGGACGCCCATGTCCATGTCTGGATTCTCTTTGCATATCTGCACCACCGCCGGGAACCACGGACACGGCACCATCGTCGCGCCAGATGTGATCGTGCCGAACGCCCATAAATCCTTGAATGCCTGCACCGATGCATGGCACATGCCAATGTCATCGGTATGGATGATGACAGCGCGGGTATTATCTGAAAAGCCTAGCTTTTTGAGAAACGGGTTGGGAGTCATAATGTATCCTTTTTGATGGAAAAGATCCTTGTCACTTGTCACTCGTCACGCGTCTTTGTCTTTCGACGATTTCATTTTCCCAGGTCAGTTCATCTGAATTGGGGATTCGTCCTTCGCGTTCCATGACATCAAATACTTGAGCCATGCCTTGTTCGAGTGAAATTTGCGGATGAAATTCCGGTACATCGCGGAACAACTTCTCTGACGAATAATAATCGTTGTAAGCGAATTCATCTGCCAGGATGCCGACATCTGGTACGTTGAGTTTCATCAGATCTTCGAATGGAACACCGACTAATTCGACATCTCTGCCTAAAACCTTTCCTGCGAGCCGGTGATAGTCGGCCCAGGTGATGTATCCACGGTTGACGGCATTATACGTTTGACCGATGGTATGTTCCCTGCCGATCACGCCGACAAAGGCTTTGGCGATATCATCTACGTGCAAATGTTGATGAATGGCGAACCCGTCACCACAAACGATGATCGGTTTCCCTTTCTTCACGCGGTCGATCCACGAGAAGTCCCAGCAGACCTGACGGAGCATTCCCTGTACAGGTCCATAGGTTGTGGATGGCTTGATAATGACTACAGGGAATTTTTCACGATAATATGCTTCGAGATAGATGTGGTCTGCCGCGACCTTGTTGCGGCCGTACTCCGTGTTTGGGCGCAGCGGATGCGTCTCGTCCACAGGCAGATAATCGTATTGGATACCGTACGTGCAGGTCGTGGATGTCTGCACGAACCAGCCTACGCCGCGAAACGCACGGACACTCGATGCTGCATCTTCCGCGCTGAAGCAGATCATGTCAATGGCGGCATCGAACTTCTCTGCCTGCATTTTCTGTTCGAAGTCTTCGCGGTTCCAGCGGTCACCGATAATGACACGCACACCATCCGGCGATTTTGTTGTTTGTCCACGGTTGAATATGACAAGTTCATGTCCCTTTTCGAGGAGAAGCCGAACGATAGCCTGACTGATATTTCCTGTTCCGCCAACGATTCCAATTTTCATAATTTCCTCTTTGGGACGATGGACGATAGACCGTGGACATTGCCCATCGTCTACGGTTCACGTCTAGATTCCAACATGCAGGGCGCTGGGGTGCAATACCTTGAGTGGTTCGCCGCGCGCAAATGATTGTCCCTGTGCTACTTGTTGAGATTTCATATCAAGTGCCATTACTAATTGATCCAGTCCCGCGGAGGTGAACTGTGCTTCATAACATCGTACCGCTTCGACCTTGTCTTCCCATGTGGATGTAATGTCCGCGATGTAGTTGGGTTCGCGTGTGAAGTACAACGCGACTCCCTGAATCTCATGCCCTTCGTACGCCGCGTCCACTGCCGGGTCGGAGGAGGCGATCTTTGTCAATGATGCAAACATGACCGCTTCTGCGGCGGCAAATCCTGTTTGAATGTGGTCGCGGTGTCCTTCGTATGTTAACCAGGCATCGGGCATGAAGACAAAATCTGGTTTTAGCAAGCGCAGATATTTGAGAAAGTCTCGACGCAGATCGAAGTAGCTATATTCACCCGCATCTGGATAACCACACCAATATTGTTCCTTCACGCCGACGATCTTCGCTGCGGCAAATTGATCGCGCTTCAATGCGGCAGCAGCATCTTTGTCTGATAGCGATGTGTCAACAACGCCCATTAAGTCGTCGGTGGCGGTGAGGTACATTAACTCCGCACCGTTCTTTGCAAGCTGCGTGAGAATGCCTGCCGCGGCGATGTCGTTGTCATCGTAATGCGGCTGAATGCACAGAATGCGCTTTACAGAAAAAATATCTGGAATGGGAAGTATGGTTTCGATGGTCATAGGCTCCTTGGAATGATGAACGATGAATACGGAATGATGAATTCATCGTTCATTTGATCTTCATAACTTTTCCTGTGTTCGAACTTTTATAGGCTGCATCCACAACCTTCATGTTCATCAATCCTTCCATTGCGCCAGGGACGGGTGTCTTGTTCTTGCGGATACAATCAATAAAATACTTCATCTGCGCATCGTACATGCTTTGCGGACAATGTTCCTCGCGTGGAAATTGGAATCCCGGGTCGATCACGTCAATTCTTTCCTCTTTCCTCTTTGTGATCTCGACCCTCGTCGGGAATAACTGACCAAACCCATTTGCTCCGTAGAGTTGTGTCATCGCTTCGGGACCGTCTGCATGAGGCTGCCACCAACCCGATTCGATATACGAGGTTGCCCCATTATCCCATTCGACGATGATCACACCAGTGTCGTCCACGTTGAAGTTTCCGTAATGGGTGCCGATCTTTGCATAGACGGAGACAGGCTGTGGGTCGCCGAGCAGGAAGCGGGCCGTATCCAGCGCATGAATACCCATATCTGCCATCGCGCCGCCGCCTGCAAATTGTTTCTGAGTGAACCATCCGCTCGGACCCCAGTGCGCATGTACACCGATCCCCTTCGTGCGGATGATCTTTCCCAACTTCCTTGCTTCCTTCTTCAGCCACAATACATCTTCATCGAAACGCCAGCAGTGCGCGACCATTAACTTCGCTCTGCCCTTTTCACTGGCTTCCATCATCTTCTCGGCTTCACGGGCGTTCATCGCCATCGGCTTCTCGGCCATCACATGAACACCCGCTTTTAAGGCTGCGATTGCCTGTGGAGCATGTAGATAATTCGGCGTGCCGATCACCAGCGCATCCACGCGGACTGCTTTGAGCATGTCTTCTACGGTGTGGTATTGGTTCTTGATCTTGAACTTTTGTGCCAATGCAGCAGATTTATCAGAGAATTTTTCGACCACCGCGGCCAACTCAATGCCTTTCTGTGCCTGTGCCGCTTCTGCATGAATGTTGATAATATAGCCTGCACCCGCGAAAGCGAACTTCATCTTATGCTCCTTGAAATACATGGATGTCATGACCAGTCAATGTGAAGAAACGTTCGAGTTCAGTCTTTGTCAGAATCAATGTGGCGGTGTTTACCAATGGATGGCTTTGAAACGTTTCATGCTGCCAGATCTCGTTATCGATCCATAGTTCAACGACATGACCTGTATCATTCATCAATCCCATCATCGTGACTGAGCCGCGCGTTACACCGAGCAACCGCATTAAATTCTCTTCCGAGCCAAAACGCAAATGCGGAACACCCAACTGCGATGCCAGTTCATCCAGTTTCACAGTCTTTTCGCAGGATGTCACCGCCAGAAAGAATCGCCGTGCTTTCTTGTCGCACAGAAATAAATTCTTGGTGCTGACCGCGTTCGCATCAGCGCGATGCATGTCTGCTTCTTCGCATGTGAACACGGCGGGATGTTCAGTTCGTCGAATTTCAAATTCGTTCGACTTTAGGAATTCCAGCAACTCCTGTTCTGCCATCATTTGAATGTTACTCGCAGCGTCACAATTTGATAGGGTCGTAAATTCAAGGTGATCGAATTGTTTTCCACGCTCAAAGTGGATTCGTTCTCTTCAAGCAGATTCGCGGTCCATACCGAATCCACCTCGCCTCCAAAGCGGACTTGGACCGGCCCGCGCTTGCGTTGGCTTTCATACAAGCGGACGATAAGTCCATTCCCGTCTTCAGCGCGTTTGATCGTTTCGATGATGACATTCGCGGAACTGGCGCTAATCATAGACAATGGACTATGGACGGTGGACGACGGACGGTCTTCGGTCTTCGTTCCACGGTCTGCCTGGTAAACAATAACCGGATCATTCAGCAAATATGCATCCCTCTGTGTCTCTTCATTCCACGACCCCGCATGCGGATAGAGGCTGTATTTGAACTGATGCTCACCAAAATCTGCCATGGGGTCGGGCAGCGTGGGCGAACGGAGCAGGGTCATGCGCATGACATTATCGTGGATGTCATGTCCATATTTGCAGTCGTTGAGCAGGCTGACACCGTAATTGCCTTCGCTTAAGTCCACCCATTTGTGGGCACAGGTTTCGAAGCGGGCCCAGTCCCAGCTTGTGTTGCGGTGAGTCGGTCGCTGGACATTGCCCCATTGAATTTCATAGGTTGCCTGCGGTGCCAGCACATCCACCGGAAAGGCGACCTTTAACATTGTGTGCCGTTCCATCCACATAATGGATGTGTCGAAGTCAATACGTGGAGAATTGTGGTTGAGTGAAATGCGCTGCACGTATTCACTGTTCTGAATCTTGCGCTTGATCTCGATGGTCTGACGCAGTTCACCATATTCTACGAATTCGATGGAGCTTGCTGGTTCTGCTATCCACAGCCTGTCATCGAAGAAGATATCCACATCCCAGGCATCGAAATTCATGGGGCGGTCTTCAAACGCCTGGAATTGATTCCCGATAGCATTGGGCGCAAGCACTTCACGCTGGTTCTGTTTATCGAAGATGCGAGTGATGTCGCCGTAGGGATTGAATTCGACGCGCACAAAGTTGTTCTCAAGATTGACAGTGGGTAGTGGACGGTGGACGGTATTCGGTCCGCCGTCTACGGTCTTCTGCAATGCCGTCACGCTATAAGGTTCGAGTTCGCCCGCATCCACCCAAAGACCCGAGTCAGTTGGTTGAACGGGGAGAGTCTCACCGTTCCGTGTGAAGCGCTGGAATGAGTCGCCAGAGAGGAAGACCAGGCCCGATTGCTTGAACGATGTCGCGTTGACGAGGACCACGTCTGCATCCAATTGATCGGCAATTGTCTTTAAAGCTTCGTCACGCAATTGGGTTACATTCGTAGTGAGTTCAGCATATTGCTGCTGTGACTCTTCATAGACAGGACCAATACTGGAACCGGGGATGATGTCATGGAATTGGTTGAGACAGACGGTGCGCCAGGCGGTTTGGAATTCGGTCATTGGATATTGGTAATTGGTGATGAGTGATGCGTAGCTTGCGATGAACTCGGCATCGTGCAGGAGGAATTCGCTTTTGCGGTTGGCGCGTTTGTTGCGGGCCTGTGATGTATAGGTGCCGCGATGATATTCGAGATAAAGCTCGCCGTTCCAAACCGGCATCATTTTGGATTGTATGAGCGGTTCGATGCATTTAAAGAACTGTTTGACACTTGATTGCTTCACCTGCGGTAGCGATGGGAAGCTTTTCATCACTTCGATGTTCTCCAGCATCTCGCGTGTGGGACCGCCGCCACCGTCACCGTAGCCATACGCCATGAGTAATTCCTGCTGCAATTCTTTTTGTTGGAAGTTCTGCCACGTGCCGAGCGCTTCCTTGGCATTTGCCATCGAGTTGTAGGTGCTGGCAAAGGGACTGCCAAATTCCTTGACCGTGCTGAAGTGCGTCAGGATCTGCGTGCCGTCAATCCCTTGCCAC
>CAZKSG010000126.1:0-13331 GCA_964555335.1 uncultured Anaerolinea sp. | reverse complement strand
CAACGAAGAAATTTCATGTGTGACCTTTCAATTATTACAACATGTCGCTGCGAGCCGTTTGCTGGCGAAGCAGTCTCCCCGTTCCTGAGGAGATTGCCTCGTTGTCGCTCTGCTCCCCTCGCAACGACATTTATTATGTACCATTCAGTATCGAACTAAAAACCGGACATTGATATTCCAGCAACTGCTGACAGCCACTGGTGACATCGTTATTTGTTGTAACACCCATCTCACGCATCATGCGTACCACGTGACATAAAGGGAGTCCCATTACGCTGGCATAGCAGCCACTCATGCTGGCCACCGGATGGAACTCAGGATGTTGGATCGCGTACGCGCCGGCTTTATCGAGCGGGTCGCCCGTGGCGACATACGCATGAATCTCCTCATCTGAGTACTCCCGCATCGGCACATCCGTAACGCAGATGTCTTTGAGGAGAAGTCCGTCGCTGCCTCGAAGCAGGGCCACCCCAGTGTAGACTTGATGCGCATGTCCGCGTAGACGCGCCAGCATGGCAACGGCTTCCGCTTCATCTGCTGGTTTGCCAAGGATGTCCGATCCATCCACCACGGTGGTATCTGCGGCAAGAACATATTGATCCACATCTGCTTTGATAGCGCGTGCCTTCGTTTCGGCAAGTCTTAAGACGTATTCGGCAGGCGATTCGTTCACCCGTGTGCTTTCATCTACATTGGCAGCAGAGACGATAAAGGACAGCCCGGTCAGGGCGATGAGTTGGCGTCGGCGAGGTGAGTTGGATGCGAGAATGAGCGTGGGGTGATCGGTCACGGGTGAAGATTCTAACACACGAGCCCCTACCCGCCCTAACGGGCACCCTCCCCCAAATTCGAACTGAAGTTCGTTGGAATTTGAGGGAGGCTGGGAAGGGGGTGGTACAATGACGAAAAAATTTGTCTGGTCATGGAGGCGCCTGTGAAACTACTGGAAGAACGCATCCTGCGTGACGGCAGGATTTTGGGTGGGGGAATTTTGAAAGTGGATAGTTTTGTGAACCATCAAGTGGATCCTCTCTTAATGGATGCCTGCGGGCGGGAGTTTGCGAAGTTGTTCGAGTCAGTTGGTGCGACAAAGATCCTCACGGCTGAGATCTCAGGCATTGCCCCGGCGTTAACGACCGCCATTCATCTCGGTCTGCCGGTGGTGTACGCGCGCAAACACAAACCGGTGACCATGCCCGACCAGGTCTATCTGACCCTGGCACCCTCGCATACAAAGGGACGCATGGTGGAGTTGATCGTCTCGCCGGAATACCTGGCGAACAATGAGAAGGTATTGATCATCGACGACTTCCTTGCCACAGGACAGACCATTCTGGGACTGGCGCGGCTTGCCGAAGCGTCGGGCTCCCGAATCGTGGGCATCGGTGCGTTGATCGAGAAGCTCTTCGAAGGCGGACGCGATGTACTCAGTCCGCTTAATGTGCCGATCCATTCGCTGGCCTGCATCACTGCGATGGATGATGACAAGGTTGTGTTCGGGCAGCCGTAGAAATGAACAGGTGACAGTCACTTCAAAAGTGACTGTCACCTTCGCTTATGCGTACACTCCTCTGGCTTCTTGCTCCGGTCATCGGTTGGATCTTCGCCCATATGAGTTTTGCCATTCCTGTTCAACGGCTGCGCGAGACGAAGACGCTGCTGGCGTTTTACCATCCAAAGCCATCATATAAATTCCATGTGCTTCTGGTGCCGAAGAAGGCGGTCACATCTTTGGAGGAGTTGAACCCGAACGACTCTATGTTTCTGACCGAGCTGTATTCCACCGTTCAAAGTCTTGTGGATGAATTCCATCTTTCCGCCTATCGCTTGATCGTCAACGGCGGGGAATATCAGGATTTTCCGCAGTTGCATTTTCATTTAGTTTCAGATGTTGAAAGTTCAAGGTCTCAAGTTGGTCTGAACCTTTGACCTTCAACCTTGAACATTAAACAAGGATTTATTATGGATTCAATTGCCATTCTCGATTTCGGTTCTCAATATGCGCAGATCATTGCGCGACGTGTACGTGAATCGCAAGTGTATTGTGAGTTATTCCCCTGGGATGCGCCGATGGAGAAAATCCTCTCCATTGCGCCGAAGGGATTCATTCTCTCGGGCGGGCCCAAGTCTGTATATGAAGAAAACGCGCCCTACGTTCAGGATTTCATCTTCAAAACAGGACTCCCCATCCTTGGCATTTGTTATGGCATGCAAGCCATGACCCATGCGCTGGGCGGACAAGTCGATCCGTCGGCGCAGCGTGAATACGGATATGCCCAGATCGAGCCGACCATTCAGGGTACGATGATCGATTCGTTATCCACGGTGTGGATGTCGCACGGAGACCGTATCACGCGCCTGCCGGAGGGATTTATCGCATTGGCGCGCAGCGGAAATAGTCCTTTGGCAGCGATGGGCGATATGAAGCGTAAATATTTCGGCGTGCAATTCCATCCTGAAGTGGATCACACGCCGAATGGAGAGAAACTGCTTAAACACTTTGCCGTGGATATCTGCGGTGTCAAACCGAATTGGAACCCCAATTCCATCATTGATGATGCTGTCGAAAAAATCCGCAGACAGGTGGGGTATGAACGCGTCCTCGCCGCGGTATCGGGTGGAGTTGATTCATCGGTGGCGGCGGCGCTGGTGCATAAGGCCATTGGCGATCAATTGGTGGCGGTCTTTGTGGATACAGGTCTGCTGCGCATGAACGAAGGCGAACAGGTTGCGGCGGCATTCCACGGTAATCTGCATTCAGAGCTGATCACTGTGGATGCCAGCGATGAGTTTTTCTCTGCACTGGCAGGCGTGACCGAGCCGGAGCAAAAACGAAAAGTTGTCGGTGAAAAATTCATCCGTGTGTTCGAAGCGCAGGCAAAACAGGTGGGACAACCGAAATTCCTGGTGCAGGGCACGATCTACCCGGACGTGGTCGAATCATCGGCGCCAGACCGGAACAAGGCACAGAAGATCAAGTCGCATCACAATGTGGGCGGGCTGCCGGAGGATATGCAGTTCGAACTGGTCGAGCCGTTGCGCTATTTGTTTAAGGATGAAGTGCGGGCGGTAGGTGAAGCGCTTGGGCTGCCGGAAAAGCTGGTGTGGCGGCAGCCGTTCCCGGGTCCGGGCCTGACCGTGCGCTGTCTCGGGGAGGTGACGCGTGAGCGCGTATCCCGTCTGCGGGCGGCAGACGCCATCCTGATCGAGGAATTGTCCAACGCCGGCTATCTTGGGAAGCGTTCGAAAACATCGCAGGCATTCGTTGTTCTGCTGCCGGTGCGCTCAGTGGGCGTGATGGGCGACCAACGCACCTACCAGGAGGCGGCAGCCATCCGCGCCGTGACGACCGACGATTTTATGACCGCTGATTGGGCACGCCTGCCCGATACCCTGCTGGCAAAGGTTTCCAGTCGTATAGTAAACGAAGTGGACGGAATCAATCGGGTCGTGTATGATATTACGAGCAAGCCGCCCGCGACGATTGAATGGGAATGAGAATTCGCATCCTTGGCTCTCTGGCAACGTAGTCTTATTGAACAATTTCTTCACAATCACTCGTGGAGTCTCGATACAAATCGGTGAGAAATTGAAGGAGTCAACATGAATTTCAATTTTGGAGAAGTTCTTTCTCGTGCGTGGCAGATCATTTGGAAGCACAAGATCCTGTGGATCTTTGGCATTCTGGCAAGCTGTGGTCAGGGAGGCACCCGATTCAATTCGGGCAGCAATGGCGGCGGTGGGGGCAACAATGGTTTTGGCAATGGCCCAACGAATTTGCCGCCTCAACTTGAACGCTTCTTTGAAAACATTGTCCAGCACGCAACCGCCTACATTGCCATTTTCATTGCTGTCATCTGTATTTTTTGGATCATCACGATCTTTCTTGGGACGATCGGTCGTATCGGTTTGATCCGCGGCACGTGGCAGGTGGAAGGTGGCATGGAGAATTTGATCTTCGGCCAGCTCTTCAGCGAAAGCACTCCTTATTTTTGGCGCATCTTTGGACTTTCCCTGATCGTCGGTCTGCCTTTCCTGATTCTGATCGGAGGGTTGGTGGCAGCTCTGCTGGTATTCGGCATTTCCCTGTCTCAGGGCAACGATACATCAGCTGTTGGCTTCCTGGGCATACTGCCGCTCTTCATCGGCTGGATGTGTCTGCTCATCCCGGTCGGGTTTGTGATCGGCATGATCGTGCGTCAGGCAGAACGGGTCATCGTACTGGAAGACTCACCTGTTCTTCCATCCCTCAGCCGCGGCTGGGATATCTTCCGCACGAATCTTGGCCCGATCATCGTGATGGCGATTATCCTGGCAGTGATCATGCTGGTTGCCGGTTTCATCATTGCCATTCCTGTGTTCATCGTTGTTGTCCCGGCTGTTATTGCATTTGTGGCCGGCGAAGCACAGAGTTGGACGCCTCTTATTTTCATGGGTGTCTGTTTGTGCCTGTATATTCCCGTCTCGCTGTTGCTCAATGGCATCATCATCGCCTACACCGAATCCGCATGGACGTTGACCTACATGCGTTTGACCGGCAAGCCGGGCGATATTAACCCTGTGACTCCCGATGATGGAACTCCACATACCCCTGAAGATAGTGACAAAACCCTGATCTCCGCTTCGAATGCGTAGGACTCTCCCGTTCCTTCTAAGCTTCTGCCTGCTCATTGCAACCCAAGCCTCCGCGTACGCCCAAACGGCTGCGTACGCGGAGATTATGGCCATCGATACGCAGGGATTCCCCAAGATCACCGCGCTCGTGGATGTATTCAACGCCAACGGTGGATTTATCACCGGATTGAAATCATCTGCGGTGACGGTTTATGAAGACAGTCAGGAACGGACTGTGGACACGTTAACCGAGATCGCTGTTCCGGTGCAGATCGTGGTGGGGATCAATCCCGGCCCAGCGTTGGCCGTCCGTGATGGGACAGGTGTAGCGCGCATTGCCCGCGTGGTGGATGCGCTTGGTATATGGGCAAATGCACGTCCTGCCGATTCGCAGGATGATCTCAGTCTCGTCTCATTATCGGGTTCACTCATCAGCCATGCTGCAGCCAAAGATTGGTTCGTCAGCCTGAACTCCTTTAAACCCGATTTCCGTACTACCACCCCCAACCTGCAATCGCTCACTATCGCCCTGGACACCGTCAATTCGCCGGCATTACAGTCCGGGATGAAACGTGCGATCCTGTTCATCACGCCGCACATGGATGATCCGAACATCGATAACACGATCGCTCCCCTCATTCAGCGTGCCATTGACACCAAGGTCCGCGTCTTCGTCTGGTTCGTGGATGCCGACAATCAATTCAATTCCCCGAGTGCCAATGCCTTTCGCATGTTGGCACAGCAAACGAACGGCTCGTTCTTCACGTTTTCGGGAAAGGAACAATTCCCGGACCCGAACGCCTATTTTGACCCACTGCGTCACATCTATTCGCTAATATACACTTCCAGGCTTTCTTCTGGCGGTGACCATACAATTGGATTGTATGTCAATACCGCTGACGGACGCATCCCTGCGCTGAATAGATCTTTTACTGTAGATGTTCAGCCGCCCAACCCGATCTTCCTCTCCCCACCTTTGCAGATCAAACGTCAGCCGCCTGCAGACGACCCGTATTCTGATGTGTTAACGCCTACGCAGCAACCCATTGAGATCATCGTGGAATTCCCCGACGGACATCCGCGTGCGCTCAAACGCACCACCTTATATGTGGATGGACAGATCGTTGACCAGAACACAACGGAACCCTTTGAGAACTTTTTCTGGGATTTGAGTACGTATGAGGCAAGTGGACAGCACGAGATCATCGTCGAAGCCGAGGATGTGCTGGGCCTGAAAAAAACGAGCATTGGCATTCCCGTAACCCTGACGGTGGTTCAGCCGCAGCGCGGTATCCGTGCCTTGTTTGGGAAGTACCGTACATATATCATTCTGGGAGCGATCGGTGTTGCGGGATTTCTATTGTTGGGAATCCTGCTGCGAGGACGCACGAACGTGGTACTCTTCCGCAGGCGCAGGGAGAAGAAGAAACGATTCGAAGATCCGCTCACCCAGCCGGTGATTGCCGCGCTGGAACCGCCTGCTTCTGCATCGAAAAAAGCAAAGACCCAACCGCGCAAGATCATTGAGAAATTGCAGGGCAAATCGTCCCGTGTGAACGAAGCACCTGCCTATTTGATCCGTCTCACCAATGGAGGCGAACCAGCCAGTGGCGTGCCGATTCCGCTCTCGGAAAAGGATATGACGTTTGGCACAGACCCGGTACAATCGAAGCGTGTGCTGGATGACCCATCCATTTCACCGCTCCATGCACGCATCAAACAAACGGAGGACGGAAGCTTCATCATTTACGATCACGGCTCCATCGCAGGGACGTGGGTCAACTACGAACCGATCACGCGCGAAGGCCTGCGCCTGACGCACGGAGACAGGATCCAGTTCGGGCAGTTGGCTTATCGTTTTGATCTGAGCCTGCCTCCGGCTGCGTCTGAGCCGAAGATCGTTCCGAAGAAATAATCCATTTATGATCCGCACACAGCGCGCTCACCTGAACGTCGAAGCACAAACCCATGCCGGCATGACGGGCAAAAACAACGAGGACCGTTATGCGGTCGCTTCGTTTTTCATTGATGAAGAGAATCGGATGCCCGTGCTGTTCTCTGTGCTTGCAGATGGCATCGGTGGGCATCGCGCGGGTGAGGTGGCAGCAGAACTGGCGGTCAATCACATTATGCAGGTGGTGGCGAAAAGCGACGCGCGTCACATTCGCCAGACCATCGAAGAAGCAGTGACAGAAGCCAGCGACGCGATCGCCGCACATTCGGCATCGAACGATAACCTGCGCGGCATGGGCGCCACCTGTGCCATCGCCTGGATCATCGGTGACAAACTTTATACTGCGTATGTGGGCGATTCACGCATTTATCTCATGCGCGGCGGACGCATTCAGCAATTGACAGTGGATCATTCGTGGGTGCAGGAAGCGATCGAGAAGGGCATCCTTACACCCGAATTGGCACGCGAACACCCGAACGTGCATGTCATCCGCCGCTATCTCGGTTCACCCGAACCGCCTGACCCGGATTTTCGCTTGAAATTTTTCGATGGCGAAGGCGACCATCACGCCGAAGGGAATCAGGGACTGCAGCTCCTGCCCGACGACGTTGTATTGTTGTGCAGTGACGGTCTCACCGATCTGGTGTGGAACGATGAGATTTTGGAAACGGTCCGCACGCGATCCACGTTGAAGGAAGCTTCGCGTGCCCTGGTCGACCTGGCCAATTCACGCGGCGGACACGACAATATTACGGTGGTCTTGATCTCGGTCCCGTCTGATTTCAAACTGGTGGTTAAAAAAAACAGTGAATCCATGAGTTGGCTGCCGTGGGTACTTGGGGGAATCGCGGGACTGGTCTTTGTGCTGCTTGCTGCCTCCTTGGTAGTCTTTGGGCTGCTCAGACGACAACCCCCGGTCACGCCTGTGCCAACGGTCACATCCACGCTGACCGCCTCTCCGCTGCCAACGGAGACTCCGTTCCCTACGATGACACTCCCACCCACAGCAGCGCCGGCCGTTGCGCCGACCTACACTCCCTGGCCGACGAATACGGCAAAGCCATAAGCGCAATTTGTCATTGCGTGGGCGCTCGTTCGAAACAATCTCCAATTATGGAATCAAGGAGCTTATATGCCTGTCAAACATTCAACCGATGTCGAAACGAAACATGTCGCTGCCGGAAAAGACACCACCATTCAGGTGCTGATTTCCTCCCAGGAGGGACCGAACTTCGCTCTGCGCAAATTCTCAATGAAAAAAGGCGGTGGGATGCCGCGTCATACCAACACAGTGGAACATGAGCAATACGTGTTGCGCGGCGAAGCAACCATCACTATCGGTGATGAGACTCATCATGTTAAAGCTGGGGATGTGGTGTTCATTCCTGAAGGCGCGATCCATTCGTATGAGAATACCGGGGAGGAACAATTCGAGTTCCTGTGTATCATCCCCAACAAGGAAGACAAGATCACGATCGTGGAAGAAATGTGCTAATTGGTTTGGGGTAGGACCACCCTGCCCCTGCCTATTGCAACGGTTGTTTCGTGGGGATTCCCGGTTTACGTGGATATTTGGGTGGTGTCGCAGCAACTTTATCGATCAGAATGAGATAGCGGTCATCGGCCACGCCTGGCAAATTGACGGGGATCAACTGCCTTAATTTTCCACCCAAGACCTTCATTACATGTTCAGCGGACTGTGCTTCAGCGGGTCCGCTTTCGCCTTTTTGGGCTAGAACTGTGCCGCCGATCTTCACCAGTGGAATTAGATACTCGCTCAATACGTTGAGATTCGCAACTGCCCGCGCAACTGCCCAGTCATATTTCTCGCGGTGATTCAGGTTCTGTCCCAGGTCTTCGGCACGCGCCTGGATTACTTCCACCTGTTCCAATCCCAGCACACGGACCATATGTTGGCAGAACATGGCCTTCTTGCCCACCGATTCGACCAGGGTTAACTTCAAACTTGGGTACAAGATCTTAAGCGGAATGCCCGGAAAACCGGCGCCCGTCCCCACGTCAATGAGATGAGACGGCGGTGTGGATTTCCACGCAAGCACGCATGAGATCGAATCGAGGAAATGTTTGGTACGGATGGATTCTACATCCCGTATGGCGGTCAGGTTGAACTTTTGATTCCACTCCAGCAATTCTTTTTCGAAGGTTGTGAACGCCGCTAACTGCCGCCCGGTGATATGGATGTTGAATAGAGTCTGTGCGTCTTGAATGAGTTTTTCCATGATGTGAAAATTATACATGCTTGCGCAGTACAACGGAAATAAAAAGACCTGAAAGGCGTATATTCCTTTCAGGTCTGTCTTCTTGCTTTTGCGTGCTACTTCTTCGCTTCTTCCTTCACATCCTCAACTTTTGCCTTTCGGAACCGCAGGAAAACTGCACGTCCACCGCGATAGACCAGGAAGAGCGGGATGGCGATCAGGATCAGGGCAGGCAGCGTGAAGATCACGAAGCGGATCAGGAATTCGACGAAGTTTTGCGTAAAGCGGATCAGGTCCTCGACCGCATCCTTGGCAGCGCCTTCCGGTTTCCACGGACCGACCTCGATGGGTTGGGTCCCTTCCTCGGCGATCAAGCGGACACTGACCGATGAAAGCGCAGCGGATTCTTCGTAGTATTTGATCTGTCCCTTGAGCTGTTCGATCTCCGTTTCGATCATCTGGATCTGTGAATAAGCAGCGAGAACATCTGCAGATTCTGTGGCTTTGTCCATGATCTCATTCAGTTTCTTTACCGCGGCTTCCTTGGCCTTGAGCTGTGACTGCAAGTCCACATAAACGCTGGTCACATCCTGGCCGGAGCGGTTCTCGCTTTGAACATCGACAGCGCCTTCTTTGATCTTGGTCAGCGCTTCATCGAGCTTCTCCGCCGGGACGCGGATCACAACGCTCGCCTCGGGCACTTCCTTACCCATATTGGTATAGGATTGATACAGGTTGGACGAGACCACATATCCGCCCATGTCATTGGCAAGTTTGCTGATCTCCGCCATGCGTGCCTTGGGGTCTTTGACCACGATGGCAAGATCGGCGTTCTCAATGACCATGCGTTCCTGTCCCGCCGCGTTATAGGAGTCTCCGCTTTTGGCAATGTCGATGGATGCATCATAGGCAGGCGCTGCAGCGGGTTCCTCCATTGCCGGAGCAATATACGATTCAGGCGCTCCGCCGCCTCCACCGCCCATGCCATACGAATTCAGGCTTCGCTGTGATGCCATGCTGGCGAATGAAAAACCGATGATCAGGAATACAGCGACTACGCCGAGGATGATAAAAAGTGTACGTTTCATGTTCTTCTCCTTCACGAATGGATAATGACTTCACTCGAAGGACGATGGCTGTTTCGTAAATGTTCCCTGACCTGCCACCTCCGTCACTACGTGACACCTCCCCCAAAATCCAACGAATTTCAGTTGGATTTTGGGGGAGGTCGCCGAAGGCGGGTGGGAATCACCACCCCTCGGCAATTCTCACGGCATGTTTCTCCGGTAATCCCGCTTCACGGATGCGCTGTTGCACTTCCGGAATGTTGTAGGCGACGCGCCGGGGCTCCCACGTTTTGGCAGCGGTATCGTAGATCGCGTAGGCGGAGCGCGGATCCCGGTCGCGGGGTTGGCCGACCGAGCCGGGGTTGGCTATGATGCGCGGCTCCAGTTTGATCGGCTCGCCGGCCTTGATCGGCTTGAGGTTGACGCGGTCCGTTTTCTCATCCAGTTGGAACATGCACTGCAAATGGGAATGTCCCACAAAACACCAGGGCGTGGTGAAATGATCGAAATTCAGGCGTGCCGAGAGCGTGTTCAGAATATATTCCCAAACCGAATCGCGCGGACTGCCATGCACAATGCTGGCATCCTCACGCACTTTCAAATTCCACGAGATCGAGCGCAGAAAATCCATGTTGGATGCGCTCAGGACGCGTTCGTGATATTCCAGTGTACGGCGTGCATCGCCATTGAACGCTTCAAAGGGGATCTTGCCGATCACCGCCACATCATGGTTGCCCAGAATGCAGGTGAGGTTGGGGATCTCCCGCATAAGCTCCAGCACCGCGTTCGGGTCGGGACCATACCCCACCAGGTCGCCGAGACACCAGGTTTCATCCACCTGTCCAGCGTCATTGAGCACTGCTTCGAGGGCTGTGTAGTTGGCGTGGATGTCAGAGATAACAAGGATGCGCATGATTACTCCAGCAGTGCCGCAAGTCGTTCGATAATCGTTTCCGCCACTTCGCTCTTGCTCATCAGTGGCAGCGGTTCTTTGCGACCGTCTGCGTATAAAAGTGTTACGCGGTTTGTTTCAACTGCAAAGCCGGCGTCCCCTGCCGAGATGTCGTTCGCGGCGATGAAGTCCAACCCCTTGGATTTTAACTTAACTGTTGCGTTTTCAAGCAGGTCACGAGACTCGGCGGCAAACCCCACCACAACAAGTGGATGCTTCCGATTCTCCCTCAGCCGCTGGTTGGATACCGCTTTCAAAATATCGTCTGTCGCTTCGAGTTCGATCTGCGGAATGCCGCTTTCTTTCTTGATCTTGTCCTTCGCCTGATTCTTCGGGCGAAAGTCTGCCACCGCGGCCGCCATGATAAGCGCGTCGCTTTCGGCGATTTCCGCAAGGACACAGTCCAGCATTTGCCTCGCGGTTTCCACGGGTATCACCCGCGCCCCAACGGGCGGAGTCAACGCGGTAGGTGTGGTGATCAAGGTGACCTGTGCGCCCGCATCCAATGCGGCTTGGGCCAGGGCGTATCCCTGTTTCCCTGACGAACGATTCGTCAGCACACGGACGGGGTCGAGCGGCTCCTGAGTCCCTCCGGCGGTGATAACAACTTTTTTAGCGGCGAGTGGCCCGTGATATCCCAGTGCGAGGCGGGCGTGGCCGAGGATCTCCATTGGCTCGGTCATGCGTCCCGGTCCGGTGAGTCCCGAAGCGAGATGACCCTCCGCCGGTCCAACGATGATCACGCCGCGTTTTTTGAGCGTATCGAGATTCTCCTGCGTGGCAGGGTGGTCGAACATGCCACCGTCCATCGCGGGGGCGATGATCATGGGGCAGTTCGCCGCCAGCGCGGTAACGGTGAGTAGTGTGTCTGCCTGTCCGTGAGCGAGTTTGGACATGGTGTTCGCGGTGCAGGGTGCGATAATGAGCAAATCCACAGTGTGACCGAGACCCACATGCAGCACATGTGCCTCATTTCCCCACAGATCCGAGTCGATGAACGCACGCCGACCGGTGACCGATTGGAAAGTAAGCGGTGTAATGAATTTTTCTGCTGAACTGGAAAGGATAACATCCACTTTGGCGCCCGCCTGTGTCAGCTTGGATGCCAAATCAGCGGCTTTGTAGGCAGCAATGGAACCCGTTACGCCCAGGAGGATGCGCTTGTCTGTAAGGACTGACATGCGTTGATTATACTTCTGTTACAGGGAAGGTCACCTCATATCCCAGCATTGTGTCCCCGCTGTAGTTGAACTTTGCCGAGAAGAACTTTCCCGCTTCGATCCACGGGAAAAAGATGTGGTCGCTTTCCCACAGGCTCAGGCTGGCGACTTTTTCGTCTGGAACCCATTCCAACCGACCTTCGGGAGAATCGATCAACTCTCCGCTGAATTCCCTCGCCGTGAAGACAAACACGTACCAGTCGTTGCCTTTGAACTTCGTGAACACCAGTAACCCGTGTAAACGCGGGTTCTGGATGATGAGCCCCGACTCTTCCAACACCTCACGCCGGATGCACTCCTCCGGCGTTTCCCCTGCCTCGAACTTTCCGCCCAGGCCGTTCCACTTACCTTCGTGGATGTCATTGGGCTTTTTATTGCGATGGACCATCAAGGTCTTGCCGCTGTGTTTGACTTAGCAAAGTGTGGCGAGGATCATATCTTGAATGTTGCATCTCCCATCTGTTGCGGATGTTGCTACATTATATCGATTTCCGTGCCATGACATTTGATACATGACGATGACCCGCAACTGCTGTATGATGAAAAATACTAAAGGAAATTCGAGATGAAGATTATCCCTCTTGTTGCAGTTTCATTGGCAGTCACACTGGCTTGTAGCTTTGTCACAACCTCCCCGCTCCTGGCCCAGAAAGAACCGCTCTACGCGATCGCTGGGTCGTTAAACCCTACAAGAGAAATTACCGTCCCTGCAAAGAGCAGGGTGTTGGTACTCTGGATGGTATCTGGAACGGACCCTGACTCGGCATATATCTTTGGCGAAGGGACTGTGGATTTTGAGAACTATTCGTTTGTAATTGAATTTGACGAACCGCCTCCGCCCGAAGCATTAAACCACACAGACGATGTGTCCTTTGGCATGGGATTTGTGATCCTGACTGCCAATCAGAAATGGGATACGGGGACCTCATTTGATGAGTTGCCAGAGGATATCCTTGGGATTTCCGCCAATCATCTTGTCATTTATATGGACGGAAATTTCGATGCTTTACCCAACGCCGATTGGTTTGCCGGTTTCAACCAGGGTTATAACGTCGGGCAGGTGGTCGATGTGCCCGACCCCGCAGTTTTCGATAAAGTCGTACCTGCCGCCCCGAACAGCATTCAGATCATTATCGACGATCTTGAGAACATCAAGTTTTTGAATTTCTCGTAGAAGGGTTCAGCACGGAAACATTTGCTCCAGCCCGTGCCAAAGGTCGTTGCTCCAGGACGTCTGGTTGTGTCCGCCAGAGTATTCGCGATACGAGACGTTGTAGCCGTTCTCTTTCATAAGCGCAGACATAC
>CAZKSG010000125.1:0-13374 GCA_964555335.1 uncultured Anaerolinea sp. | reverse complement strand
AGACCATGACCCAATCGGATGGCGCAGCCGTACATCGCGACCGCTTGAAGGAACACCCCGAAATGTTTGGCGAGGACATTCGTCGGCGGCTGGAGGACGGGGCAAACACCACATCGACAGACTATATCCTCGCAAGGCGCACGCAGACTGAGGTCAAGAAACGATGCGAACAGTTCTTCGAGACGTATGATCTGTTGATCACACCCACTACTCCCATCACAGCGCCAACTATCGAGGGTCATGATGCCGTCGAACAGGCAGGACGTCTCACCCGCTTCACTGCGCCGTTCAACCTTGCAGGACTGCCCGCGCTATCGCTCCCCTGCGGGTTTACGAAAGAAGGACTACCCATCGGCATGCAGATCGTCTCACGTGCGTGGGCAGATGCAAAAGTACTGAATGCAGGCTATGCCTACGAACAGTCAACAGACTGGCACGACCGCTTCCCCACTGTGGATTAAATTACTTTTTCAATTGGGGATTTCGTTCCAATACAGCAGCAGGTTCATCGTCCATGATGACCTGCTCTTTTTTTGCCGGTTCATACTTGACCCGTACACGCACACCCGGCTTTAGCAAATATGCCTTCAACAAACTAACTTTCATCTTCGCTTCGAACCGCGGCTCATTTTCCGGCTGAACACGAACAGCCACATCAATAAATACTTCCCGCCCGGCATAATTGTTATATTTGGGCTTCTTCATTTCTGAATTCATGATCTCACGGCCATCTTCCAGCACTTCAGCCTGTGCTTGAACGCTTTGCCTTTTTCCAAACAAGAAGTTCATGCCGCAATTCCTTTTCGTTGATACAAAGACATTTCCCAGACAAAAAGCCGGCGAAGTGAAACCCGTTCAAACCCTTCGCGCTGCAAAAGTGCATCCATCTCGGAGATGGGATGAAGGAAGATGCGGAAAGGGTCTTTTCCAAGGCTTTGAAAAAAGTTCACGATCTTAAACCCAACTCGCAGATACCAGACCTCACGTGGATAGGTAAAGGCAATCGCCTGCTGGCTATGTTGAGCCGCAGCCTGCAACAAGTTGCGAAAATTGGGGTAACAACAGACCACGCGATCGAGGGTCACCACGTCAGCTTTTGGAAGTTCATCTGCCACATCTGTAAAGTCGGCATGGATAAAATGGACACGTTCGGCATGACCGCGGCGGTTTGCTTCATCCTTCGCAACTTTCAAGTACGCAGAGGATGCGTCAACATGTGTAGCTTTCTCTGCAACATCATCGAGTAGTTCATGATGGATCACTCCGATTCCACCACCAACATCCAGCAATTCAGCGTTCCGTAGATTTAATGAGCGGATGGCTTGAAGGATCAATTTTGTCTGCGCAGCAGGCCCTCGTTTTCGATAGCCTTTGATATCTGTCCGCGCGGTATCTTCTCCGAACGTTTGATTCTCCATTTGACAACAATTACATGGCATGGATACCTCTCTTGTAATGACGACTAGTCGTTCTTCTTATCAAGCGCAACTAAAGTCGCCACTACATTTTCATAATAAGCCAACGAACTCGGGTTGATCAACGCATCTCGATTACTCACAGTGCGTCCATTCAGAATATTCGTGACCGCGCTCTCCACTTTTTTCATATTCAATGTGTATGGAATATCTGGCGTTTCCAAAATCAAAGCCGGAACATGCCGCGGAGATGCGTTCTCGCGCAGGGTTTTACGAATTTTGTTCTTGAGTTCATCAGTCAGTGTAAAACCGGGTGCAAGTTTGACAAATAGAATAACCCGCTGGTCTTCCTGATAATGCTGCCCCACAGCGAGACTGTCTGCGATCTCGGGAAGTTTTTCCATTTGAGCATAAATCTCGGCCGTACCAATACGCACACCAGATGGCTTTAGCACCGCATCGGAACGTCCGTAGAATGTGACTCCGCCCGTGTCTTTATGGATCAAGACATAATCCCCATGCCGCCAGACATTGGGATAAACATCAAAATATGCAGCCTGATATTTCTTTCCATGAGGATCATTCCAAAAATATAACGGCATGGAAGGTGTGGGCGCTTCGCAAACGAGTTCACCCTGTTCATCGAACACAGGCTTGCCATTTGCATCATAGGAAGCGATCTTCATCCCCAATGCCGCGCTCTGCAGTTCACCTGCATAGACAGGCAGAATCGGGCTGCCCGCAGCGAAACACCCGTTGATATCGGTTCCACCGGAAATCGAATTGAAATGCAGATCAGGTTTTATATCACTATAAACGTATTCGAACCCCTCAGCAGAAAGCGGCGAACCCGTCTGAGAGATCTCGCGCAGAGAAGAAAGGTCAAAGTCCTTCCGCGGTGAGACGTTCTCCTTTTTCAAGAAATGAAGATAGCTGGCGCTACAACCAAAGATGGTGATCTTTTTATCCTGGATCAACTTCCACATCGCGCCCGTGTCGGGATAATTGGGATTGCCATCGTACAATACGATCGTCGCGCCAACAGCAAGTGAGCTTATCAACCAATTCCACATCATCCAGCTGCAGGATGTGATGTAGAAGATGCGGTCATTGCGCCGGAGGTCGGTGTGCAACAGCAATTCTTTGAGATGATTGATCAACACACCGCCCGCCCCCTGCACCATACACTTCGGTTTGCCTGTTGTCCCTGACGAGAACATGATGTACAGTGGATGGCCGAAGGGCAGTTGTTCAAATTGAATTTCGAGATTATTTTCTTTGGCGAGAAAATCTTCGTAGTGGACTGAATTGGGAATTTGAGAAATATCGGAGCGTTCGCGTGTGTAGGAAACTACAACCGTTTTTTTCAAAGAAGGGATTCCGCGGGCCACTTCGGCGGCGTGCACCAATGTATCGAACGCTTTTCCCTTATAAAAATACCCGTCGGCAGTGATCATCACTTTCGGTTCCACCTGTCCCAACCGTTCGACCGCCGCAGCGGGACCAATATCGGTGGCACAGGAGGACCACGTTGCGCCGAGACTTGTCGCTGCCAACATGCAGACAACAGTCTCGATCAGATTTGGCATGTACCCTACAACTCGATCTTCAGGTCTCACCCCCGATTTCCTTAAAGAAAGAGCCAGCCGTGCTATCGCGTCATATAACTCGTCATACGTCATCTGCCTGGATGCCTGTGTTTCACCTTGAAAAATGAACGCCAGGTGGTCGTCGCGATAACGCAGAAGATTTTCTGCAAAGTTCAAACGGGCGCCGGGGAACCAATCCGCACCGGGAAAGGACGAGAGATCGGCGATCGCTTTTTCAGGAGTCTGCGAGGCGATAATTCCACTAAAATCCCACATAGCTGCCCAGAAGTCTGCAATATTCTCCACCGACCAACGATAAAGCTCGGCATAGGATTGTAGGTTCAACCCATGCCGAGCGTTGACTGTACTGATAAACCGGGTGATGTTTGCGTTTTGCTTGCGCTCCTCAGAAGGTATCCACAAGGGAGTTTTCATATAAAAAGAGATACTCCTAAAACACGTTGGAATATCTCCATTATACAACCCAGCCTTACATATCAACTCGTTTTATTCATAAAGTCCTGTAACTGTTCACGATACGATCTGAGCGCCTTCTGCCCGGGAGAGGTCAACTTGCAGACCGTGAGGGGAAACTTTCCTTTGAATGTCTTTTCGATCTTTACATAGCCAGCCTCTTCCAACCTGGATAAATGCGCAGAGAGATTCCCTTTGGTGAGTCCTGTTTCGCGCTGCAAAAAGAGGAAATCTGCACTGGCAACCGAAGCCAGGATCGTGACGATCAACAGTCGCGCCGGTTCGTGGATGAGACGGTCGAGGCTGGTGACAGCTCGCAGGTCGTCGCTCATATCATGGCTCCGTGGGAAGCGGGTTCTCGTTCAAATAACGCTTCAAGGTCAATCCGCCCGAGATCGCGAACGATAAACCCATCAATGCATACAGCAATCCCAAATTGTAGCCACGTGGGAATCCACTGACAGACAGGACAACGCCATATAGCACCGCGGCAGCACTCAGGATGTAGAAGCGCTTCACTTTCACCGTCCATACCTGCTTCACGAACAGGATGATGCCCATCACTACTCCCGAAACCGCCACCATCGCGTCGATGCGGCTGAACTGCCGAACGATAAAGATGAAGGACATTGCCATCACCATTCCGACGACAGCCGAGAGCACGACCATCCATCGTTTGTTTCCCGGCTGGGAATATTCGACATAACCTGTACGCGGATATGTAACGCGCAACTTTGCGACATTGATCAATCGTCGCACAAAGAACATGCCACCCACCAATACAAAGAACAGGCTTACTTGCAACAAGGTGCCAATCAGCGAATCATCGCCAAAGTACTGCTGCGCAGAAAAATAGATCGCCAGGATCAGGCACATCCCACCGCCGCCGACCAATTCCCCGAAGCCATCTACATACCAATAACGTTTTACACGCTGTTCGACATCCGAAAGATTGTCTTTCATTCTTACTCCTATCTAATTTAGTTTGCAACGCAAACTAGTTTGCAATCATATTACCCCTTAAGATGAAACCTGTCAAGAGGAATAAAAAAGCCCAACGCTTTCGAGTTGGGCTTGGAGTAAATATCGGAATTTTAATTTTGCAGACAGGCGATCAATTCCTTGACCAACCCTTGCGGTTCGTTTGGCGTTATCGCCAATACAGGAATATTCGGGATGCTGTAGACAAAACGAGAATCGCCGGTCTTCCAATGCTTTGGGAGGATGCCTACTGTATTCAGTTGATTGTTCAATGTATCGGACATCTGCTGTGCGGTAGCCACCACCAGGGCGGAGGGTGTGACGGGTCGTCCTTCCATCACGAATTGATCAAACACATCCTGCACATCATCCCCTGAGGCATATACCCACACTTGCACAGACGGGTCACCCAACCCAGCAAACAATGCCCGTGCATCTTCAACCGTTAAATTTTGCACCGGGCTTTGACGATGTGTGACAATAAGGATTTCCTCTGTATCGATCTGATAAGCAAAAGAGACCGCCCTAGGCTCCCCTATTCTTAAGACGATATCAGCAATGGAAGGGTCATCGACACGTGAAAGAACAGATGATGTCCCAGCACAGGTATACATCTCTGACAGCCACGGCTCCGCAGAGAACGTTGAGTACACATTCAGAATTCTCGGTGTTGGAGACGCGGTAGAGGGTGTACAGGCAGAAAAAAGAACCAGTGAAAGTAGGAGAGAAAAAAGCCGCTGATGTTTCATGGCTACATGACGGATTGACGAAGCAGCGAGTTCCACAAATGGCTAATCTGAAATTCCTGCCGCCTTGATATCCTTGAGATTCAACTGCAGCGTCCTGCGTCCGTTATATTCGTTCGCTTCGATATGATACATCACATCCACACGCTGCGGAAGCGTGGGTTGTATGTGTCCCATGCGGAAGCCGATGGAATCAAAGGACTGTCCTCGGTCACCTTCGAAAGTCACTTTCAAATGCTTGCCGTCAGAGCCAACCGGGCGAGATGACTTTATTTTCACATTTCGTGAAACAAAAATGGCATCAGGATTTCCATAGCCGGTGGGTTCGAGATATTCCAAATGACTCAACACTTCAAAACTCAATGCCGAAAGCGAGATCTCCATATCTGCAGAAAGGACATGGCGCAGATCCTTTCCTTCGAGTTTCTCTTTGGCGATCCCTTTCAAGCGTGCCACAAACTCTGGAAGATTTGCATTGCGGACGGTGAATCCCGCGGCTGCGGCATGTCCGCCATGACGGACGAGCAGATCCTTGCACAGGTCGAGCGCATCGGTGATGTGGAACTCGGGGATCGAGCGGCACGAGCCGCGCGTCTCTTCCGCTCCCTTTGATGCAACGATAGCCGGGCGGTAATACACTTCGGTCAAACGCGAAGCAGCAAGCCCCACCACACCGGGATTGAAACTCTCATGCGCAGCAAACAACAGATAAGCTTCGGGGTCTTCGCTCATGGCGATCTGCTGAGCCTGCTCCTGCGTGGAGCGGGTCAACGACTGGCGGTGATAGTTCTGCACGTCAAGTTGTTGTGCCAGTTGACCGGCGCGCATTACATCGGTGGTGGTGAGTAATTCAAAGGAGGCGAGTGCCGATTCCAACCTGCCTGAGGCGTTCAGGCGTGGACCAAGCATAAAACCGATATTGCCCGCTGTGATCTTGTTGATCTGCGTTTTCGCCACGTTGGCGAGTGAGAAGAGTCCCTGCCGCTTGGTTTCACGGATCTGTCGCAATCCCTTGCGGACGAGGAAACGGTTCTCACCGATTAGGGGAGCCAGGTCTGCCACGGTGCCGAGCGCAACCAGATCGAGCAGGTCGGGCAGTTTGAGAGTAGTTGCACGTCCATTTGCCCGTTGAGACAGAGCTTCGGCAATTTTGTAAGCGATGCCAACGCCGGCCAGATCTTTATCGGGGTACGGGTCGCCACGCTGCTTGGGGTTGATGACTGCGAACGCAGGCGGCAGGTTTTCCCCATCGGGGTGGTGATGGTCGCTGATAACGAGGTCCAAGCCAATGGTCCGCGCGTGAAGCGCTTCGTCTGGTGAACGGATGCCGCAATCCACAGTGATGACCAGCTTGACGCCATCCGCTTTGAGGGCATCCAATGCATCCTTATTCAGACCATAGCCTTCTTCGAAACGATTCGGGATGTAATGCCGGACGTTCGCGCCGATGGCGTTGAGCGCGTCGACGAGCAGCGCCGTGGCGGTAACGCCGTCTACATCATAATCGCCATAGACAGCGATCGGTTCACTTTGGTCAATCGCAAACAGAATGCGATCCACGGCAGTTTCCATGCCGGTCAATTGGAAGGGATTGGTATCGAAACTCGGCAAGGCACGCAGGAAATTACTTGCCTCGTCATAATTACCCAGTCCACGATTGAACAGGATCTGCCTGAGAACTGGCGGGAAACGCACCAGCGCATCTTCGGCCGAGGGTGTAATTGGCGGACTGATCACCCAACGTTTGTTATGCATGGGCACCTCGCGCGGGTGTATTATCAAAGTTGAAAATCATCCGCACAGTATAAACTGTGATGCGATTGACGGGCAAGTGTATAATTATTATGGAGGTACCATGTACATTCTCAAACCCGACGAACGAACAACACCTGTCATGATGTATACACACGAGTCGGTGATACGCGGGGAAGTGATCACCAAGGAAAGTGTCCACCGGGTGAATATCTGGCTCCGTACTGACAGCGCACCCAAATATATGCATTTGCTAAAAGCCCAAGCCCTTGTCTTTGGAGGTAGCCCGGTAAAAGCCATTTCTCACACCGAGTTGTACTTTCCGACACCCCAGTTAATCGCTTTCCACACCCTGCCTCCTACCGATGAACCGCTGGACTACGAAACGAATGAAGCCAACCGTATGATGCAGCCTGTGGAAGTGCTGGTGGGTACATTCATAATGAAGGGCAAGATCCGCATCTCGACCCAGACGGAGGTGGGTACCAGCCTCGAAGTATCCCGCATCGCCTGGATGTCACTTTATGAAGTGACAATCACAAACCCCTATCTGCCGCAGATGCCTCCCATGCAGATCCCAATGGTATTGGTCAACCCGACCCATGTTGCATTCGGGATGAACGAATAAACCTGAAAATGGAAATCAACATTACCACCCCTGCTCTCTTGTTTCCAGCCATCTCTCTGTTGATGCTGGCCTACACGAATCGCTTTCTGACACTCGCTACGATCATCCGCAATCTTTACGACCGCTATGGGGATGTTCCCAGCGCCAACCTGCACGGACAGATCCAGAACCTGCGCTATCGCACGTACCTCATCCGCAACATGCAGATCGCGGGTGTGTTAAGCCTGTTGTTCTGCATGATCAGCATGCTCTCCCTGTTCGCTGGATGGATAGCCGTTGGCAAATGGGCATTTGCGATTGCCCTGGTGCTGATGATGGCTTCCATGCTGATCTCACTGCGTGAATTATTCATCTCGGTCGGGGCGTTGGACTTGTTATTGGCGGACATGGAAGAGCACGAAAAGACAGGGTAGACCAGAACCTGGCAATTTACAAGAAACAATGGATCGCAGGTGATGAGCCTGCGGTTTTGATTCTTGAAAGATATGACATTCTGACTTGAAAACTAGCCAGGAGGACAGTAGAAAAAAGGTGACCCAAGCCTATAATGATTCATGGAATCTTGAATGTTCCATTTCATATTTTGGGAGGGATCATGACAGCTTATGATCTTCAAATTAACGGTCAGATTTACCCTGTGGAGGCAGAGCGTGAAATGCCCTTGCTCTGGGTCTTGCGCGACCTGTTGGGATTGACCGGCACCAAGTTCAGTTGCGGGGTGGGTATCTGCGGTTCGTGCACTGTGCTCATCAACAATGAGCCGGTCCGTTCGTGCTCGACAGCCGTGGAAAGCGCCGCCGGGAAAAACATTATGACCATCGAAGGACTCTCGCCTGATGGGTCACATCCATTACAAAAAGCCTGGATCGAAGAACATGTCACACAATGCGGATACTGCCAGCCGGGACAGATCATGAACGCAGCCGCGTTGCTCAAAAAGAATCCCAACCCAAGCGATGACGATATCAACACAGCCATGGGCGATGTGCTTTGCCGCTGCGGAACATACCAGCGCATTCGTTCAGCAATCCATCGCGCAGCGCAGGAGGCATAAGATGAGGAAAATGAATCGACGTGACTTCCTCAAACTCTCCGGGGTTGCCAGTGGGGGGGTGATTTTGGCGATCTATCTCGAAGGCTGCGCTTCAGGAGCACCCACACCAACCATTATTCCCATCACCCCAGAGGGAACGGCTACATTGCATCCAACCTTTGATTGGCTGCCCACTGCCTACATCAAGCTCGACCAGAATGGCATATTGACCTTTACTGCCTTCCGCTCCGAAATGGGACAGGGCATTCGCACAGCACTTGCCATGCTGGTGGCAGAGGAATTGGATGTCGATTGGTCGTTTGTGCGCATCGTACAAGCAGATGCCGATTCACGTTTTTGGGACCAGCAAACGGGCGGCAGTGTCAGCATGTCGACGTATCACAACATTATGCGACAGGCCGGGGCAACCGCGCGGCATATGCTGGTTGAAGCGGCGGCAAATATCTGGGGCGTGGATCCAGTTCAATGTAAAACCGAGGCGGGGTTTGTCCTTCATTCCGATGGTTCGCAAAAACTTCCTTATGGTGAACTTGTCGAAGCCGCCTCGAAAATCCAAAACCCGAACCCGGCTTCGCTCAAGAAAGCGGAGACATTCAAGATCATCGGCAAGACGATGGGACATTGGGACGCACCACAGATCGTCGCTGGCAAGGCGGTCTACGGTCTGGATGTGCGCCTGCCAAACATGCTTTTTGCCGCCATTGCGCGCTGTCCTGTTTTCGGCGGCTCGTTTACGGCGTACGAAGATACAGAAACAAGAGCCGTCAAAGGTGTGGAGGATGTCGTTGAGCTTGACGATCGAATCGCCGTGGTCGCTGAACATTCGTGGGCTGCCATCCGTGGACGAGATGTTTTGAAGGTCACCTGGGATGAAGGCAGCCGTGCAACATTGGATAGCCAGCAAATGATGGCCGAAGCCAAAGCGCGCTTGAGGAAGGAAAACAAGAGCGGACTCATCGAGGCTTATTATGAAATGCCCTACGAAGCACACGCCACCATGGAACCGATGAACTGCACAGCATACGTTCATGATGGCATCTGTGAAGTATGGGCGCCCACACAGAGCCCACAAGATGTGCAGCGCGCGGTGATGCATGTGACCGACCTGCCATCGGACAAGGTAATCGTGCATGTGCCACTTATCGGCGGCGGATTTGGACGCCGTTTACAGACCGACTATGCGGAGGAAGCAGCGCTTCTGTCGAAGACGATAGCAGCCCCCATTCAAGTGGTTTGGACACGGTCTGACGATTTGCAGCACGACTTTTACCAACCGATGGCTGCCCAATATGCCTATAGTTCACCAGACAGGATAGCGATTCCGCCCATCCGTGTTGGGAACGGCACGGGCGTTCCAACCGGCGCCTGGCGTTCGGTGGATCAATTTACACGGGCCTATCCTGAGCAATGTTTCGTCGATGAGATGGCGCTGGCATCGAGCCGTGACCCTCTCGATCTGCGTCTGGAGTTGTACCAGAACGATGAACGCGCATTGGGCGTGATCCAGCTTGCCGCGGAAAAATCGAATTGGGGCAGTCCGCTTCCCGCTGGGCAGGGACGCGGCATGGCGTACTTCGCCACTTTCGGTGTAACGCATGTCGCCGACGTGGCCGAAGTGACCGTGGATGCGAATGGAAATATCCGTGTGGATCGCGTGGTCTGTGCTGTGGATTGTGGCCGGGCCATCAATCCGGATAATATCGTTGCACAGATGCAGGGCGGAATTGCCTTCGGACTGACAGCCGCACTCAAGGCCGAGACCACGATCAAGAACGGGCGCGTTCAGCAGAGCAACTTCCATGACTATCCGATCCTGCGCATGGACGAGATGCCCGTTGTCGAAGTATATATTGTCCCAGGTAATGGATCTCCATCGGGTATTGGTGAAATGGGTGTGCCGCCTGTGGCACCTGCAATTGCCAACGCGGTATATGCCGCCACCGGCAAACGCATTCGACATATCCCTATCAAACCACAGGATCTACTGTCATGATACAAAGGACCGCAGATGTTGGTCTGTGGTCCCCATAAACCATACCATTTGTGTTATTGACTTTGCTCAATCCCCTATTACAATTTGAGGCGTCAGATTAAGCGCCATCTTGCCAAGGAGAGAGCACCATGAAAAGGACAAATTCAAAATGGATGGTCCCATCGATCGCCGCACTTGTGGCGATTTGTCTTGCCTGTACTTGTTGTGCCGTCGTTGGTTTGTATTTTTTCGGAGATCAACTTCTCGAAGCCATACGCGGTCCGCAGGAGAATAACAATGTAGACATCCCGGTTACTCCCACACAGGTCGTGACCACAACCGATTCTTCTTTGCCCGAATGGACGATCATCGTCTACTCGGCTGCCGACGATGATGTGCTGGAAGAGAATATGTGGTTCGACATCAACGAAATGGAACTTGTCGGGTCGACACCGCAAATGAATATCGTTGTGCAGGTTGACCGCTACAGTGGAGCATTCACCGGCGATGGCGATTGGACCGAGGCGCGCCGCTATCACCTTGCACAAGACAACGATCTCTCTCACATCACATCCCCGATCGTCGAATCGCTGGGAGAAGTGGATATGAGCAATCCGCAAACGCTCATCGATTTCGTAACATGGTCCATCCAGAAGTATCCGGCAAAGAAATACGCGTTGATCATGTCGGATCATGGCGGCGGATGGACTGGCGGCTTCTCAGACAAATCTGCCGGAGATTCGGCTCTTTCGATGCCCGAAATTGTCTCCGCTATTGAAAGCATTCGCCAGGCTACAGGCGTGGACAAGTTCGAATTGATCGGCTTCGATGCCTGTCTCATGGGACAGATCGAAGTCTTCGGCACGCTCTATCCCTATTCGAATTATATGGTCGCATCAGAGGAGGTCATCCCTGCGTATGGCTGGTCATATTCGGGCTGGCTGGGAGAGCTTGCACAAAACCCATCCTTGAATGGAAGCGGAGCCGCACAAGCCATTGTCTCCACCTATGTGGTCACCGACGCGTATCTGACGGCAGTGAAAGCGACACCCGACGAGATCAAACAGGAAGAATCCACCACCACGCTCAGTGCCATCCAAAGCGCCCGCGTTCCAGATGTGATCGGGGCGATGAACCAACTTGTGACTGCAATGGCATCGATCGATCAGGAAACAGTAGCCGAAGCACGGACGTACACACGCAGTTATTTCTCCCTCTTCGGCGATGATGCCGCTCCGTCATTCATTGACCTTGAAAACTTCTCTGAAGTCTTAACCAGCATGACCGATGACCCGGATGTCCAACAGGCAGCCGCGCAATTAAAGACCGCCATCTCTTCAGCCGTTGTGTCAGAGAAGCACGGGCTGAACATGTCTGGTTCGAACGGCATCGCCTTCCACTTCCCTGATTCGGATATTTATTATTTCACCGAGTTCAACGCAGACTTCCCGCCTTATTACGCAGAGTCCTCGTATAAATTCCTCGAACAATCGGTTTGGGATGAATTTCTCGCCTACCATTACACCGGTGAGGAGTTCGCTCCCCAGGAGGGACAGACCACCACGCCATCCCGTTCGGCAACCATCGTCGCACCAGGTGCATCGCAAATGAACATCGGTCCGGTCCAGATCTCTGATACAGACATTTCTGGCGATGAGACGGTAACAGTCTCCACAACCGTCGAAGGGAACGTCGCCTATATCCACACCGCCTTGTATTTTTGGGACGATGCCAGTCAATCGTATTGGATCGGCGACGTCTCCTACTACATTGCAGACAACACGACCACCATCGACGGAGTCAATATGCCAGATTATGGCGACAGTCCGATCCAGGTGAATTATGAATGGTCGCCTTCCCTATATGCCATGACCGATGGGACACACGATGCGTTCGTCCTGTTGGAACCCTACGAGTACCTGAGCGCAGATGGCAAGACCGTATACACAGTCTATGGACAATACACCGATGGCATCAGCGGCAATTCAGTCGAAGCATCCCTGTTCTTCGACGCGGATGGCAACTTCCTCTACGCCTACGCCTATCCCGATACCGATGAGAACGGCGTCAGCACACCGGTGGAGCTCACCCCACAGATCGGCGATACCTTCACCGATTACGTCCAGTACTACACGTACGACGCCAACGATGAACCGGTCTACAACTATGAGCTCAGCGACGACGTCTTCACCTGGGGCGAGCAGGGATTCTCGTTCTACTCCAGCTACCTGGCAGAAGGCGATTACGCAGTAGGCATCATCGCCTATGATTTTGATGGCAACTTCGTGGCGAATTACGGGACGATTACGTATAAACGGTAAGTTGAAATTACGCCGATTAAGACAATTTCTCCCCGATCACATCCAATGACCGGGGAGAAATTGTTTTTGGGGAATTGCAAGCAATTCGTTATGAAATTGACCTCTTGCAAAAATAGAACATCAGTGCTATCATCGCAACCGCTGTATAGAACAAAAATTCTATTTTCAGCAAGTGCGAGTTTTTGTCTTTCCTGACAGCTTGAAGAGGAACTTTTCGACAGGAGGTTTTATGACTGAACCAATATTTTCTGGAACAGCCGCAGTTGAGATACAAGGTCCACAAGTATTGGAGTTTGTTTCGCTTAACAACGATCAGGCTGAATTTGACATTATCGGTATCTCCAATCCTAAAATAAGGGTCATCGACCACCGTCCTGCTGTAAAGAGAAGTATGAAATCTATTCTAAAAACGGGAAAGGTAGGTGAACTAGCGGAATATTTC
>CAZKSG010000124.1:0-13410 GCA_964555335.1 uncultured Anaerolinea sp. | reverse complement strand
CTTTGAAATTGATGCACTTATTAATAGGCTAAACAACATTGCCGCTCACATCAGACCTGATCCACTGTTCGAATCTGAGCTGGAGCAGACCCTGGCGGTAAGCCACCAACCAAAACCAAAATGGACCCTGCCGCTTCAAGAGTTTTCCACCATCATCGGCTGGGTAGTGCTGATTGGACTAACCTTCTTCCTGCTGGATTGGCGTGTCGTTCCCGAAACATCAACCACGCATCAGTCCACAGCCCGTCCGCCTACTCAAGGTGTGAAGAAAATCGGAACTGTCACAATAACATCAACACCCCATCGCCCAACTGCCAAACCTTCAGCTACAGACATTCCGCTGCAGAAATACGTGGTTCAAGCCGGGGATACATGCACATACATTGCCGACAAGTTCAGTGTGACCATTGACATGCTGATCACTCTTAATCACCTCAACGGCACTTGCGATATATGGGCTGACCAGACACTTATGATCCCCGTCCCGTCGATATCTACACCCCCCAGCGAATAAACACTGGAATTTCCCTGTTACTTTTCCCGGCCTCTTGCAACATATTAGTGTGCGCACACTACAGGAGGTCCATGACTACCCTTATGGCAACACAAACCCAAGAGATTGACGAAACCGATCTTGCACAACAAGCCATCACAGATGTGGATGCGTTTGCCGAGCTGTATCGACGTCACATGACACGCGTCTATCGTTATCACATCGCACATGTGGGTAACGTCAAAGATGCAGAAGACCTGACCTCCCAGACATTCATGGCGGCACTGGAGGGACTCCGCTCATTTCGCGGAACCGGCTCCTTCGCTGCGTGGATTCTGGGGATTGCGTCGAAGAAAAGACTTATGCATTTTCGCGGCAGCCGGCCGGAGGTCCCGTTGGAGGCGGCGGTTCACTATCCAAGCCCGGGCCTGCCCACCGATAAAGCGGCGACCCAACGCTTACAGCTTGAATCCGTTTTTCGGGCGCTCAGACAGATATCCACCGAACGAGCCGAAGCCATCATTCTGACGTATTTCGGCGGACTATCGAATTCGGAAGCGGCACATGTCCTTCGCAAAACGGAGGCAGCCGTGAAGATGCTCATCTCGCGCGGATTGCAAGACCTGCGCGAGCGTACCTCCCTTGCATTGGAGGTGGAACTATGAACGAACAATTTAAAAATAATATCGAACGTGACGATGACACCATCGCACAGAAATTGAGCCAGGTCGCCGAACAGACCCAGGCCAACGGTCACTTTGCTGCCGAGTTGGAACAAAAAGTACGAAGTGCATACCGACCGCAAACAGGCTGGCTTGCAACCTTTCGCCAGGTTTCACCCACGTTGCGCTGGGTGGCGTTGATGGTGTTGCTTGCGGTCGTGTTGAGCTGGAGCATCAAGAGTCTCGTCCCTGCGCCGCAACCCGCAGTACAGAACACGCCATCGAGCCCAAACCTGTCAACACCTGTTCCGAGTGATCTCCAAAATACAACACCTGCTCCTGAGGGTGAAGGCATTGACTTCCGTGGCGCGAAACTTTTTATGAATGCCACACTGCCCGATTCACCGGGGCAGGCCAACGTCTATCACGTCGCCGAGCCGCAACCTGTGACAGTTGAGTATGCTCGATCACTGGCAGGACAATTGGGGATTACAGGCGACGTGTACATCACCCGGGGGCAGAATCCCGGCACCAGTGCCTATATGGTGACCGATGGCAAACAACAACTGGAGATATACGGCGAAAGCAATTACTACTACACGTCAGACATGGTGACGATTGCACGCAACTACAATGGTTTCGAGAATGACAATGCAGAAGCGATCATTCGCGAGTTCCTGCAAAGCCATGGCTTCGACGCGAATGTCAAAGCAACGGATAGCGGACCCTTTGGCGGCTACACGTTGCAGCAACTTACCCCCGACGGTTTACCGATCGAGTACGAGAACTATGCCCAACCTTCTGTGCGTATCACGCTGAAGGAAAATGGTGAAGTACTTAGCATGACCGTCATCATGGCCCAATATGACCCTGCCGGGCTGGGATCGTTCGGCATCATCAGTGCAGAAGAAGCCTATCAAAAAATTCTCGATGAAAACGTCTCTGCCGGGAAGATCGAGACCGGTCACAGCGGACTGGATGAAACGTATGTCCCGCCGCAGGTCTGGTACCACGAGTACCCAGATAACGAAGCAGTCACGATCTACGGCAACATCGCCTCAAGCAAGGCTGCCGATGCAGGCAAGCCTGCCATTGTCTTTATTGACACGGTGCAAGCCATTGGGAACATCGATGGCATGGACGCGCTCGAGTATTACACTTTCATCGAAGCGACCGGACAATTCGTCGTTGAGAACGGTGTACGAAAGTTCAATGTGGAGACATGGAATAGAAACGTTCAGAATGTATCCCTCTTTGGCGGAGTACGGCGTGAGGGCGACCAGGTCATCGTGACCGATCAGAACGGAGGCATCAATACAGAATACATTCTGGCGGACCCACCCGTTGACCTTCCCTCTGAGGTGAACTTCCCTGAATCGCAGGTCTCTGTCAACGGAGCGGCTGTCGATGGAAAGCTGTACTGGACCATGATCGATTACTATGCCGACACCAGCAACATGGGCGGCGGCGGTGGAGGCGGTGGTGGCATGGGCTTCTACCAGCTGAATCTGAGCGGCACGCCCATCCCCTTCCCAACGCCTACGGCAATCGTGCCGGGAGCTGCCTACACCACGGCTGAGATTGCTTCCTTCCTGAAACATACGGTCAAGGAAGGCGATACCGTGGCATCCATTGCCGCTGCATACAATGTTTCAGTGAATGACCTCACACGTGTCAACAACATTACCGATGCAAATGTGATCGGCGTCGGCTGGGTGTTGACCATCCCCGGCGTACCCGGCCCCACGCAGTTGGATGGTGAGGAAGGCACCATGCAAGTGCAGATCTTCCAAAAGCCGGATGGCCGCCTGCGTGAAGCCTATACCTTCATTAGCAAGAAAGACCACGTCTACTACCAGGTACAGGGCGAAAGCCTGAAGCAGTTGCAGGATGTGGCCAACCGGCCCATCAAGATCTGGGGAGCCATCAGTTATGATGAAATGGGCACGCCCCTGCTCACCTTTGAAAGGTTTGAAACGCTATATCCTGAACTGCAATTCGAAGTCTTAACCGGCACGCAGCAAAATAAAGAGATCGACGGAAACAGCGTCATCCTCTTCACCGCACAGGGCACAACTTATGTTCAAATGGACTCCAGCGGAGGTTATCTCGATTACAACGCCTATGATGGAGCCAAAGAAGTCAACCTGGAAGTCTTGCGAATTCCCGGCGAAACCTATGGCGGCTATCCCACTGTGCGAGTGCTCAACTCGGGTCCCGCCGCTGATCCGTCAACAGGTGCAACTGTGGAATTGCCTCGAGTCACAGACAAGATCGAAATCTACCCCGACCCGTTTGGCAATGCCGATACCTATGTTCCGCCTGATCTGATCATCGACAGCGTGGAGTTGGTCTACCTGACGAACCATCCCGCGTATCGCGACAGCGAGAACCCCGATGCCCCGGTAGGACAGGGCTATATCCAGCCTGTCTGGCACTTCCAGGGTCACTATTCGAACGGAGATGTGCTGGATATCCTGATACAGGCTCTCAAAGAGGAATATCTTTCTCCTGAACTCAGCGAGTACATGCCACCCGGCTAACCGCAAACACGCCGCCATCGTAGGATGGCGGCGATTTTTTATTAACTGTATAATACCGCTTGTATCACCTGTAAGGTTGCATTCACACGAACTCGCAAATCGAATTCAAATCGAAACGAAACCAGGAATGCGGCACTGAGTACACGTAGCTCCACGGAGGCATATGATCACGACCTACCATCGACCCAAATCTCTGGACGAAGCCCTTACGCTCCTGACGCAACCGAATCGACTCCCGCTTGGAGGCGGCACGCTCCTCTCCAAGCCCACGTCTGATCCCGTAGAAGTGGTGGACCTGCAAGCCATCGGCTTGGACGCCATCAAAAAGCAGGGCAGCAACCTTGAGGTTGGCGCAACCGTCACCCTTCAACAACTGCTCGAATCGGAACACTGCCCGGAGGCGTTGAAGTCTGCCATCAAACTCGAAGCGCCGTTGAACATTCGTAACAGCGCCACCGTTGCCGGGGCGCTTGTCGCTGCCGATGGACGATCCACATTCGCCGCGACGCTCCTGTCCCTCGATGCAAAGCTGGAGATCAAGAGCATCGCACCGCTGGAACTGGTAGAAATGGAGACCGAGACCCGCCCACCTCACACCAACACGGAGCTCGTTTCCATCGGTGAATTTCTGCCGCTGCGGTCTGATCGAGTGAAAGGGAAATTGATCACGTCCATCACGATCCCCCTTAATACAAAGCTGGCCTTCGAATACGTCTCGCGTACACCGTTTGACAAACCCATCGTCTGCGCGGCAGCCGCCCAATGGAACTCTGGTCGTACACGTCTCGCATTGGGCGGTTACGGCAAGAGCCCGGTATTGGCGATGGATGGCACCGAAGCCGAGGGCATCGATACCGCCGCCCGCAACGCCTACCACGAAGCCAACGATGAATGGGGCTCTGCCGAATACCGCATGGATGTTGCCGCCACGCTGGCAAAGAGGTGTCTGGCCTCCTTTTGATCTGCACGTGTCGTTGCGAGGAGGTTCGAAGAACCGACGAAGCAATCCCCAGATTGCGGCGACCTTCTCATTATCGTTAGATAAAACCTGCCATGTCATGCTGAGCAGCGCGAAGCAACTCTACCTTGGCATATCCGGGATCCTTCGGTCGCGGAAGAACGTTCCCTCAGGAAGACATGATATGGATTTTGGGGCAGGCGAACACCAACCTCACAGCCCTACACGCATGTGCCTGGCAACGACATCAATTCGAACTACAATTCCAGTTCTCCCCAACGGTGATACAGTTGCGATAACTCCACCTGTATCTCGTCCAATCGATTGACCGCATTCGTAATGCCCTCGCCTTGCTGCTGATAGAAGGCGGGGTCTTCCATTTTCGTCTGCAGTTCGTGGTGCTCGGCTTCCAATCGCTCGATCTTTTGGGGCAGTTCTTCCAGCTCCCGTTTTTCGTTGTAGCTGAGTTTTCGCGTCGTAGGTTTCGCATCCGGCTTCGAGTCGGGCTGCGAAACGGTCTCAACCTTCGGCTTGGTTTGCGAAGCGGGGGTCGCGTCAATCTGTTTGCGCCAGTCGTCATAGCCGCCCACGTATTCGGTCACAGTCCCTGTCCCATCCAAGATCAACGTGCTGGTGACAATATTGTTGAGAAAGGCCCGGTCATGGCTGACCAGCAGCAGCGTCCCTTCGTACTCGAGCAGAAGGTCTTCCAATACTTCCAATGTTTCGATATCGAGGTCGTTGGTGGGTTCGTCGAGGATCAGCAAATTTGCCGGCTGGGTGAAGAGACGTGCCAGCAGCAAACGATTTCGTTCACCCCCTGAAAGCGCACTGATCGGCGCACGGACGCGGTCGCGCGTGAACAGGAAATCTTCTAGATAGCCCATCAGGTTGCGCGCCCGGCCGTTGATCGTGATCGTATCGCGCCCCTGCCCAACATTATCGAGCACAGACTTGTCCTCATCGAGCTGGGCTCGCAGTTGGTCGAAGTACGCCATCTCCACATTTGTGCCATGCTCAACCCGGCCCTGCACAGGCGGCAGTTCGCCCATCAGCAGGCGCAACAATGTCGTTTTCCCCGAGCCGTTCGGTCCCACAATGCCGATCTTATCGCCGCGCTGGACCGTTGTGGAAAAATCATGCACGATCGCTTTATCGCCGAAGGAATAACCAATATTCTCCGCTTCGATCACCAGCCTGCCCGAACGATTCTCACTGCCGATCTGCATGCGCACCCTGCCCGAAAGCTCGCGGCGTTCCTGGCGCATCAGCCGCAGTCGCTTCAACGCACGTACTCGTCCTTCGTTGCGCGTGCGGCGGGCTTCGATCCCTTTGCGAATCCAGACTTCCTCCTGTGCCAGCTTCTTATCGAAAATGGCATTCTGGGCCGCTTCGGCGCTTAGCATTTCCTCCTTGCGCTTGATAAAGGTCGGATAGTCGCAGTTCCAGTCGAAGAGCTTGCCGCGATCCAGTTCGATGATGCGCGTGGCAAGTCGCTGCAAAAAGACGCGGTCATGTGTGACAAAGATCAATGTGCCACCCCAGCGCTTGAAGAACTCCTCCAGCCAGTCAATGGAGGCGATATCCAAATGATTGGTGGGCTCATCCAGCAGGAGCAGGTTCGGCTCACGCACCAGACCACGCGCCAGATACACACGGCGCTTCATCCCCGCCGACAACACTTCGAACCTATCTTCGGGGTCCAGTTCCATGCGCGAGACGATCTTATCCACCTGATGATGGCGTTTCCAGGCATGCTCATCGTCCAAAGGAGTTGTTACGGTTTCCAAGCCGCTCTCCACGATCTGGCGGATGCTCCCACTTAACCCTTGCGGCACTTCCTGCGGCAGATAGGCAACCTTGATCCCCTGCTGGCGGGCGATCGTCCCTTCATGCGGCTCGATCTCACCGGCGATCAACTTCAACAACGTAGACTTGCCCGCACCGTTTCGCCCGAGCAAGCCGATCCATTCCCCACTTTCGATCTGTACATTCACTTCTTCCAACAGGCGTGGACCACCGAAGCCGATGGATACGTCCTGTACACTGATCAAAGCCATAACGCAAGTATCCTTTTCATGAAGGCGAATTGTAGCCGATATTTTTTACCACGAAGGATACGAAGTGTCACAAAGGTATATATGGGCAAGACATTCCTAAAGGGCGGAGAGGTCGAATAGCAAGTACCGCCTGGATGGAATTACATGTAGAAGATGTATAATAAATCGTACAGAACTTCATCGCATCCCTCATAAAACCCATTCCAACTTCAAACTGAAAATCATCTTCATACAAGCTCATCATTCCGCTGCGGGAAACCGGCTTGCAACCCGGTAAAAGGAGATTCCTATGACAACTCTTAAAGTGTTGGGGCATCGAGAGGAAGGCTTGAAGGATGTCGACTTTGGCAGGACGTTCAGCGAGTTTTCGGTATCCGACGCGGTTCGATTTTCAACCGATCGGGCCGATTCAAGTCCCCAGTTCGTCAAGGACTTGAATCCAGACGATGTAGTCGAGCTGCTCTATGAAGAAGGCATCCGTCGTTGGGTCAGGGTCAGCGACCTCGAAGAGGAGTTCAAAGGTCATGTGTCCCGCGGTGAGAACTCAGATGTGCTCGAAATCCCGGCGCGGCTCCCCACCGGCGATACATCTCGAGGGGCGGTTTCGGCGGTGCTCAATGGGCTTCGTGTTCTGAAGTTCGATCCGGTTGCCGGGGCAGCCAATGAGATCGTCAAGCTTTTCGATAAAAAGATCATGCCCGAACCGGGACTCTACCGGTTCGACAAAAGCCTCGACCGGCACGGACCGGATCTCGAGAAGCTACCCACAGCGGGGGATGCGCCCATTTTGTTATTCATCCATGGCACATTTTCAAGCACAGCAGGCGGGTACGGCAGTTTGCAGCCGGAGGTGTGGAAAGCCCTGCAAAAGAAGTATGGCAACCGCATCTTTGGATACGACCATTACACCTTGTCGAAAAGCCCGGTGGAGAACGCACTCGACCTCGTCAATAGGCTGCCTGCCAAAGCAAAACTACATCTCGTTACCCATTCGCGCGGCGGGCTGGTCGGTGAACTGATTTGCCGTGGCAGCCGCAAAGACGGCGTTGACCCGTTCGATAAGGACGACCTGGCGCTGGTGGCCGATAACAAGAAGGCCGCAGAAGCCCTCCCTGAGCTATCCCGACTCTTACAGTTAAAGAAGATCACCGTGGAACGTTTTGTGCGTGTGGCATGCCCGGCGCGGGGAACGCTCTTGGCCTCCACACGGGTGGATCGTTATCTGGAGCTCTTCATCAATGTGGTTGCGAAGTTAATCCCTCCAGGTGCATCTGCCCCCTTCAGTGTGCTCACCGACCTGCTGCTTCAATTCAAGAAGCAAGCGGCAAACCCCGAGGCGATGCCGGGCCTTGCCTCCATGAACCCCGATTCAAACTTCATCAAGCTGATCAACCGCCCGGATGTGAATGTGACCGCAGACCTGACCGTGATCTCCGGCGATGTGGAGAAAACCAGCCTCACCGGGCGGCTGGCGCTTTACTTCACAGACCTGTTTTACGGCCCGGAGCATGACCTGGTGGTGAACACGCCCGCCATGTACGGCGGTCCGGTGCGAAGCGAGAAAAAGGGGCGCTTCTTCTTCGACAAGGGACCCGATGTGAATCACTGCCGGTACTTCTACAACAAATCGACGGCCGAGATCCTGCGTGACGCGCTCACGCTGCCTGTTCCCAGCCTGGAAAGCAGCGGGTTCAAACCCCTCTCGCTTGCCTTTGAACAAGACACGCCGGGCATCGACCTGAACGGGCGCTCTTTTCAGAAGCGCGGCAACCTGCCTCAACCGGTGGTATACATCCTGCCCGGCATTATGGGCACGCACCTCTCTGTGAAAGGAAACCGCATCTGGCTCGATGCCTTCGATCTGGCGCGAGGAGGCATGGTCGATCTTGCGTTCGGCAGACCCAACGTCCAGCCTGAAGCCCTGGTGGGGCTGGCGTATGGAAAGCTGGTGGATTTCCTGAGCGCCACGCACGAGGTGATCCCCTTCCCGTTCGACTGGCGCAAATCGATCCTGGAGGAAGCGGGCCGATTCGCCAAAACATTGGAGGCAAAGCTAAAGCAGACAGACCAGCCCATCCGCATCATCGCCCATTCAATGGGCGGGCTCGTGACCCGGGCGATGATCGGGCTTCGCTCAGACCTGTGGGAGGAACTCTGCAAACGAGACGGGGCACGCTTCATCATGCTGGGGACGCCGAACAAGGGCTCCTACCAGATCCCGCGCGTGATCTTTGGGCAGGATAAAACCTTCCGCACGCTGGCCCTGATCGATATCAAGAACTCCGCCCAGCAACTTCTCGACATCGTTGTGCGCTTCCCGGGGCTTCTCCAATTATTGCCAATGGACGAGGGCGGCCCGTGGAATTTCGTGGAGCCTGATACGTGGAATAATTTTCCACAGGGAGACAAGGCCCGCTGGGTGAAACCACGCAAGGAAGACCTGGATCAGGTGAGGGAGTTCCGCAGGGTGTTGGCGTCGGGCACGAATAAGATCAGAGACTGGGACCCGATCATCTATGTTGCCGGTTCAGCGCCCGATGCTCCGACCGGGGTGGAGATCGGCGATAAAGGCGGCAAAAGGGAAATCGTTTTCCGCGGCACCAACCAGGGTGATGGAACCGTCCCGTGGGACTCGGGCATTCTGCCTGAAATGAAAAAGGACCGCATCTATTATATGGATGTGCCGCACGGAGGCCTGGCGAATCACAAGCCATCCTTTGCGGCGATCTACGAACTGCTCAATGAGGGAACCACCTCGCAGTTGGAGAAAACCCCGCCGGGCTATAACCGGAGTCTGGAAGACAACTACATCCTGCGCGGCGACCCGGTGGAGATCTACCCGTCACAACAGGATCTGGAATCGATCATGTTGGGCACTGCGCCGTTGCAGCACAAGGCGCCTGCCGTCAAGCCGGTCAAAGTGTCGGTGTTCCATGGCAATCTCTCGTTCTGTGAGCTTCCGGTGGCGGTGGGGCATTATGAAGGCGATGGGCTCTACAGCGCAGAGCGGGATCTCGACTATCATTTGAACGGCAAGCTGAGCATCCGTCACCAATTGGGGCGCTACCCGGGGCGTGAAGGTTCGGTGGAAGTGGTCTTGAATGACAGCGGAAAGAAACCCGGCGGAGCGATCATCGTAGGGCTGGGCAAAGCCGGTGAACTAACCCCGCGCAAGTTATCAGCTTCCTTTGCCAACGCCCTGCGCGAATTTGGCGTAAAAGCCGCCGAGCAGGAGCTGGTGAAGAATGGGGAAGTGAAAATTGCAACCCTGCTGATCGGCACGGGAAGCACAGGTCTCTCGGTACGCAATGCAGTGGATGCACTGCTCAATGGGGTGACACGGGCGAACAGGAGTTTCGCTCAAATGAGCAGGGATGGCTACAACATCCGCATTGCAGAAATTCAGATCGTCGAATTGTTCAAAGACCAGGCCGTTCAGGCTGTTTGGGCGCTCGACCCGTTCAAGCAGAACGAGGAGTTCACGGTTACCGCCACCTTGCAAACCCTGCAGGGCGGCTGGCGGCGAATCGCCTATGAGGAGCCCAAGGGATGGTGGAACCGCATCACCATTCGGGCGGCAGAAGATGCAAGCGCCTCGTTGATCTTTTCGGTTCCCACAGACCGGGCCCGCACCGAAGACTCGCTCCTCGAAGTGCAACGCCGCAATATGGACCGTCTGATCGCACAGGCGGTGAAATCGCCAAACTGGAATCAAAGCCTGGCCACCGCCCTGTTCGAGTTGATGATCCCCAACGGGCTGAAAGGTTCGTTCAAAGACCTTTCGAGCGTACTCTTCGTGGTAGACCGGGAGGCGGCGCGGTACCCGTGGGAATTGCTGTACGACCCGTACGCAGAGGAGGGAAATCCGCTCGTCATTCAGGCGGGCATGATCCGTCAGTTCAGCACCACGGTCTTCCGAGAGCGGGTCAACGATGTTCACAATAAGAACGTGATGGTTGTGGGTAACCCGGCAAACACACCTCCCGAATTCGCCAGCCTGCCCGGCGCCGAGCAGGAGGGAATGTTGGTGGCAGCCAAGTTCAGGGACAAACGTTTCGATGTACAGACAGCGATCCATACCGACTCAAGCACCATCATGAGTCAGTTGTTCTCGAAGGATTACCGTGTATTGCACCTGGCCGGGCACGGTGCGTTCGAGTATCCATATAAAGAGTCGGAGGAGTCTGAACCTGAGACGTTCACCGGCATGGTCCTGGGAGAGGGCGTGTTCCTGACCGCCAGCGAGATCAGCAAGAAAACCAACATCCCCGAACTGGTCTTCATCAACTGCTGTCACCTGGGCAAATTATCGTCGGACGTGAAAGAGATTCACTCCCCTGCCTATAATAAATTCGCAGCCAGCCTATCTGAAGAGTTGATCAAGATGGGCGTCAAAGCTGTTGTGGCAGCTGGCTGGGCCGTGGACGATGCTGCCGCGTTGACCTTTGCCGAGGAGTTTTACAATCATCTCCTGAACGGCAGCAGTTTCGGTGAAGCAGTGCAAAAGGCGCGCAAGGTCACCTACGACATGCACAAAGACCGCACCAACACCTGGGGTGCCTATCAATGCTATGGCGACCCTGAGTACCGGCTCGTCCCCCCATCGGGCGATGGTCAGAGCCGGAAAGAGACCTTTGTGGATGTGGAAGAAGCGGCGCTGAAGATCAACCAACAATACGAAAAGGCAAAGACCGCCTCCACACAAAATATCGAAACCATTAGAAACGGGTTGACCTCGATGCTCGAAAGCATCGAAAAGGATTACCCGACCTGGCTGGAAAACGGCAGGCTGCTTGCGGCGTTGGGCGAGGCGTTCGGTGAAGCCAACATGCTCCCCGAAGCCGTGAAGTATTACGACCTGGCAACCCAAAGCGGCAAGGCGACCGCCTCCATCAAGGCGATCGAGCAATCGGCAAACTTCCACATTCGCCTGGCGGTGCGGGAGTACGAAGCGGACCCGCGTGCCTACAACCGCTCGAAGAAGAAGATCACAGACCAGATCAAGAAGATGAATCGGCTCATGGATTCACTTGCCGAAACGCCGGAGCGCTGGTCGATCATTGGGGGTGGATACAAGCGGCTGGCAAAGATCTCAGCGGCCAAAGACAAAAAGGGTTGCGATGCCGCGCTAAAGCAAATGGAGATGGCCTACCGCAACGCGGCGATGGAGGACAAAAGCTCCTACCCATTGACAAACGCCCTCACGGCAAACATCCTGCAAACATTGCGCGTCGGCAGGTCAGACAAAGGGAAATTGGAACAGCTACAATTGGATATGGAAAATGCCGTCGTGCAGGCGAACAAGGCCTCAGAAGAGTTACAAGACGATTTCTGGGCAAAGACGGCCATTACCGACGTGCGGCTGCTACAGCATCTCCTCAAGTTCATTGGCGGCCGGCAGAAAACCCTTAACGACAAAATGTTTGACGAACTGGCCAATGAATATCGAACCGCCTGGAGGCAGTTTGGTTCACTGCGCGAACTCAATTCGATCATCGGGCACTATTCCTTCCTGGTGGCTGTACTGCAACCCATCAAAGCACAGGAGCCTCTATGCAAGATGCTCCAAAAGATCCTGGATACGCTCAATTCATTGATCGCATGAAAGAGGATTTCACAGTTGCCGTTATCACAAATCTTCATCAGGGAATGTATGCAGATTATTTTATGTCACCCTGAGCGGCAGCGAAGGGTCTCGGTTTCGCCTGGAATGAACTAATTTTAGGCAAAGGTACAGATTCTCCCCGCACCTGCGGTTCGGGGCGTGTGTCGTCGCTTTGCTCCCCACACCGTCCCGAAGCGGCGTCCTTTCGGGAGCATGACAAGTCAACCTGTATTTTGTATGCACTTCCTGGAAAACTTCGATATGTTTTTCCAAAGACTTCTAGATGTTTTTTGAAAACTTCGAAATGTTTTTTCCAACACTTCTAAATGTTTTTGAAAAACTTCGAAATGTTTTTGGCTGCCTGGCTGCGTAGGGACCTCAGGCAAAGGCGCAGAGAAGGACGTAAACGAAAAGAGGCTGCCCGTAACAGGCAGCCTCTTTTATGGTGGAGAGATCGAATTCGTGGTTTAGGAGCGTGTGCAAGATAACCAGTATATGTCATTCTGAGGAGCAGAGCGACGAAGAAACTCAGTATTGAACGCAATTTCTGGTAAAAACCGAGATTCTTCGCTCCCGTTGGTCGCTCACACCGTCCAAAGCGGTGTCCTTTGGAGAATGACATACCGCTACTTTGCGTACACACCACTAATTCTTGTTGAAAACGATCGCATCGAGCGTGCGTTTGAACAGCTTGCCCGGGTTGAAGCGCGGCAGAACGGTGCTGATCTGGTCTGCACGCACATCGTTGGCGGTTTCAGCGCCTTCAGAAGTGGTCTTCAGCCAGAAACTGCCGAAATCGCCCAGTTCGACGATATTGCCCTTGGCCAGTTCCCGGGGGACGATGGCAAGGAAAGTCTCGACAGCGGCGATGAAATCGGTCTCGGTGAGGGTGGAACGGTCGGCAGCGACCGCAGCCAACTCACGCAAGGTGAGCCGCCCGCTGGATTGGATGGACGGATAGAACTTCTTGGGGGCTTCGGGGTCGGACGGGTTGCCGCGCTCGACGATATTGAATTTAACGGGCATGATATTTTTTCCTTTAGTTTTATGTTTTTGATTTGTCAACGCGAAGAGGCAGGCGCACCAGGG
>CAZKSG010000123.1:0-13563 GCA_964555335.1 uncultured Anaerolinea sp. | reverse complement strand
AGTTTTGCAGTCGCTTGAGCGACTCCAGCTGTTGAAAGATCATCCGACGCTGCGAAAAGTGGAGCATTGGTTCGGTCTGTTCATTGCGGGCGTAGGCGGACTCTTCTATTTGTATCTGCGCTCCATGCAGGTAAGCAGTGGCGCGGTCCCGCTCGTCGAAGATGTGTGGATGGCGCGTATTGTTCCACCGTGGGAAACGTACGGGTATGCCGTGCGAACGATCCTGGAAGGGAAAGCATCGTTCATCGACATACTCAACTGGCTTGTAATGACGATTTTCCTCATCCTGCTTGTTTGGGGTTGGAAAAAGATACCACTTGAATATAATCTCTACACAGCGGTCAGCATCTTCATCATCCTGATCCGCATCGTGGAAAACCAGCCTTTGATCTCGATGTCACGTTATTCCCTCACCCTCTTCCCAACCTTCTACGCCTTTAGCCTGGCTGGGGAGAATCCACTGCTGCGAAGAGTTATTCTCTACAGTTTTATTCCGCTCAATTTATATCTAAGCGGACAATTCTTTATCTGGGGATGGGTTGCATAACCAAACCATGAAATTACTCCGATTCTTTCTCCCTCGCCTTGAATATGTGTTACTGGCAGCACTCTTCTGGAGTGTCGCTGCGAATGGACCCAAATTGCTCAACTTTGATGGCGACCTGCCGCGTCATCTCCTCCTTGGACAGTTGATCCGCGAGACGAGGAGCGTCCCCACCACTGACACATTCTCCTTTCGTACGGAGGGATTTCCCAGCATTCCTCACGAATGGCTCTCCCAGGTGATACTCTCCCTATCGAACGACCTGCTCGGGTTAAGTGGCGTGGTGCTTTTGACCACTCTGCTGGTTACGCTTGTATGGGCAGTCGTATATCGGGAAGCGGCTCGAAGATCGAACGGTCTCTTTATCACGCTTTTCGTCTCCGCCCTGGGGATCGCGGTGAGTATGATCCATGTTCTGCCGCGTCCGCATCTCTTCACTTATCTATTCACTGCGCTTTGGATTATGGTTCTCGAACGCATCATGGACAACAAACTGCGGCTTTGGTGGTTGCTGCCAGCCATAATGGTCGTATGGGTTAACCTGCACGGCATGTTCGTCCTGGGAATTATTATATGGGGTATTTACCTGGTCGGTAGCTGGCTCGAATATCCTTCACGAAGCTGGTTCTCCCAACTGTCAACAAAGTCGCTGCTCATCGGCGGGTTTCTGTCCGTCCTCGCTACATTTTTCTCCCCCTCTGGGTTACATATTTGGAGCACCATTGCATCGCTCGGCAGCAATGCGTACATCACATCGCGCATTCCCGAATATCAGTCCGCCAACTTTCATATACCTGAAACCTGGCCCTTCATCCTTCTCCTGATATTGACGATCATCGGGCTTGCACGCAATGGAACGAAAACAGCATGGACCCATGTTCTGCTGACAGGCGCATTTGCTGCAATCGCTTTGTACACAAGTCGAATGCTTCCATTATTTGCAATCGTGGTTGTTCCTATTACTGCAAGGAATTTATCTGAGTTAATTCGGCAGGAATTTCCAAATAGTCGTTACATTGCCATCGAAAAGAATTTTTCTGCGATCAACGAAATGTCGAACGGGTGGATTTGGCTTTTGGTTGTAGTCATCGCAGTAACGGCTATCTTTCGATCAGGGCAAGCGATCGATCCAGAGAATAAAGGGAACACATTTGATCCCGCGTTTTTCCCCGTTCAAGCTGTAAATTGGTTAAACTCCAACCCGCAAGAAGGCCATATGCTCAACGAGTTTGACTGGGGAGGGTATCTGCTGTTGAAACTATCTCCACGTCAGCAGATCTTCATGGACGGTCATACGCACATCTATGGAGAAACGTTAACCCGCGAATATGAAACAGTGATGGCGCAGTACGAAGGATGGCAGAAGATCCTGGATAAATACCAAATCCGATGGGGGGTCATGCGCACAAAGTCATCCATGGTTCATGCACTTACTGCCATGAACTGGGAAATACTGTATCAGGACGATACAGCCACGATCCTGCGCAGGCCTTGATTCATTTGGGGCGATAGATGATCGCACCATCCGACTCGAAGACGGTTTCAAATCCATCGTTCTTGATGCTCGCTTCGAAAAACGGGAATGTTTTCAGACTGCCAATTGGAGCGCAGTTATCCACGTGCAGTATCCTGGACACATAGACATAATCATATTGTGAACGGCTGACAGCTTCATCCAGACATGATGCATCACTGTTCATCAGGCATTCCTGCACTGCATACGTTGATTTCACATAGCTATTGAAATTGGGACCTTGCGTCCACTCGGTACCCTGCACGGTATAAATGCTCTGACGCCCCGTCAACGCGGGGAACCATTCCATCACTGAGTCACAGGAAACGGACGTGGTACCCGTCAGAACAAGAAAGCGCGAATCGGCGGACGTATTTTCCTTTACCCATTGCATCGCTTCGCGGTCAGGCGGATAGAGGGTTGCGCCCGAAAGTTGAAACCCAAATTGGTATGTGGAAAAAAGCAAATAGACCAGCAAATAAATAAAGACATTGCGCTCCACATTGGAAACATCATCGGAGGGCTTCATCGGATCTTTCCCAGCCGAGGATTGCAGCGCCGCCAAAATGACATCCACCAAGCCGACAGCGGCCAACATCGCCAAGGGAATCGCGGCAGGCCCTGCCGCGCTGCGTCCCTCCACAAAGAAGGGGATGGCCATCCACAACGGAAGCAGATAGTCCCGGCGAAGGAGGCGGAATGCGATCCCGATCAACCCAAGGACGGCAATAACTGTTGCATAGGGTTCCTCTGTAAAGACGAAGAAAAGCAGATGAAAAACTGCCAATGCCTTCTGCCCGGTTGCTGCACCTTTGAGCAAAGGTTCAAGTCCGTGGTAGTGAATAACGGTCCCCCACCACGGCGCAGTGACCCCAAGGACGATTAAAGCGACGAATATCGAGTTGATAAATCCCGTGCGATTGCGCGACAACATGATCCATAAGAAGATCGCGGAGACGACCGTGTGCACTGCGGCTTCGGGGTGACTCATTACGGCCAACCCACCGAAAATCCCGGCAAGGAAGACATCCACACGGCGATTCTCTTCGTACAATCGCACAACAGAAGCCAGGGTCAATAGCATGAAGAACTGACCAGGACTGCGAGTTAAGCCGCCGCCCATCACGAACCATGAAAGGGCACGCGGCATGAATGCAAAGAATAGGGTCGAGACACTTGCATAGTACTTATTCTTCAACAAACGTAACGCCAGTAAATAAAATGCAAAAATGGACAGGGACGAAAAGAACGCTGGAACCCAGCGCAACACCTGTATGGAAGGAAGCCCAAACAGATCAGAGGTTATTCTGCCAAGGTAAAAGCCAAGTGGCGGGTATGCAAACGGAATATTCAGATGGTTGTAGGTTGTGAATGCCGGGAGAACATAATGACTTGTTTTAAGATCATCCACCATTACAGCGAACATGCCACCATCATTGATCGCAAAGCCAGCCAGCAACGTCGGGTTGAAACGCATGAATGCGCCAAGGACAACGGCTAAAAGAAATAGCAAACTGGACCACTCACTACGTTGTAATTTCTTCATTCTGTGTGCTCCTCGGGCGTTTTAAGCTGGCAGCGTGGAATTCCCAGGCAACGCTTTTCCGGTTTTGATCAGCAGGTACCCCAGAAAGAACATGACTGCGTATACGATCGGGAATTTTAATGTACCAGACCCTGCAAATCCTATTACCGACAACCACGATACCACAAGTGGGAGAAGGACGAGAATCTCCTGAGAAATGGCAGCCATCCTTTGATAGAGATGTAGGACGCAAAAGATCGGAATCAATAACAGGATCAGGTCGTGATAATGAGCATACGGGAGGAGAAATATGGCAAATAACGTAAGCACGCCGATATGTCGCTCATCGATACCTTTGCTTCTCATCCACACAAAGCTAAAACTAATAATTCCCAGAAGATAACAGAACCACACAAAGTTCTTTACCGGTGTACTATTGGCGATCTCAAAGTTGCGCCGGATGATACCGGAGATCGTGGGCATATCCAGGGCATGTTTTTCGAGCCAGACCGTGCTCTCGATGTAGCGGATGCTCTCGATAAACCTGAACGTGCCATCCACGCCCAACAACGCCATGCTGAAGATTGCCAAAGCGGATCCACCAACGAAAAATCCCCAGAACACTTTGCGGTTTTGGAAAAAGAATGGGATCGCTAAAAACAAAGCGATCTGCGGGCGGACCGTTGTAAGACTCAGCCCCAAACCCGCAAGAAAATAATTTCCTTTGAAAAATTCCCGAACCCATATTGCCGCCCCCAACAACAAGATAGCTGTATCCTGACCGTTCATAAATCCACTAAAGGTTGGGTCGAATAAAAATGCCCCGGCACAGAGAATGATCAGACTCCCGCGAGAGAATTTATGCAGATCGAGGATATTTAGTAGGATATAAATATTGAGCGCATTTAAAAAAATCAGTACAAGCGCCCAACGCTTAAACGAACCAATATAATCATCATTTACCAATATCATGGACAAAGGGGCAATAAAGGGTAGATGTGTATAGAAGATCGGTGTGACAGGATGACCGACGATTTCCTCCTGCAAGGCCTGTTGTTTTTCAATACGATAAATATCGGCGATCTCGCCGTTCTGAGGGATGCGCCCAAAGCTGTAGAAGCCCATGAAGTCGGAGCCGGTTCTCTGATCGGGATCACCGATCATCCTTACCCATGCCAGGATGAAGTATATCAGCAGGGAAAGTATGGCCACATAGACCAGAATCCGGCGAATGTTCGGGCTTTGCATTTTCACGTAGTGTATTCTCCGCCTGCTAGAAAAGTTGCCTTATCGCACCGACTGCATTACCGCATCGATCATGATCGCAAGGAAGATGAATACCAGGTATGTGCTTGACCATTTATACATCCGCCAGGCCATTTTGTTGCCACCCTGTTTCCAGACTGCCCAGGCGGCATAGATCAATGCACCACCTAAAATCAACGACGAAATCAGGTAAATATCTCCGGCCAGGTTGAGGATCGGCAGTAATAACGTCACAATGACAAGTTCGATGGTATATACCAATATCTGACGGCGTGTTTCCAACTCGCCGCGCACAACCGGCATCATGGGAACACCGGCCCGTTCATAATCCTTCATGCGGACAATGGCCAACGCCCAAAAATGCGGGGGCGTCCACATAAAGATGATGGCAAAGAGGATCCACGCCGTCCAATCGAGATTGCCAGTCGCCGCGGCATAGCCAACCATGGGCGGAATTGCCCCGGCACCGCCGCCGATGACGATATTTTGCACTGTCGCTTTCTTGAGCCAAAGACTATACAGGATCACGTAGTACACAATACCGGCAAGAGAAAGCAAGGCTGCAAGCCCATTTACAAAGCAGGCAAGGATGTAATAACTGACCAGGGATAACCCCAACCCAAACGCCAACCCTTCGGCATCGGTCAAGCGCCCATCTGCCAGCGGACGTTTGGCGGTGCGCTGCATGTTCTTGTCCAATTCGCGGTCGATGTATTGGTTCAACGCACTCGATCCGCCAGCTGCGAGTGCACCTCCGAGAAGCGTCCACATTGTGAGCGAAAAGGATGGCCAGGCTTTCTCACCGATGACCAATCCGCCGTAGGTTGTGATGAGGAGTAGCCCGACGATCAACGGCTTAGACAAAGCGAGGAAATCCTTCGCTCGTTGTCTTTGATCAAATTCGATCTCAACAGTTGAATCTTCGGCGAGCATTCCCGAGGTGTACACGAGCAGCACAAGCGACACCCACAAAGCGACAGTGGTCAACTGGTGCAGGAATACAAGATGAGGCGGATACATTTGCGTCACCTGCATCGCGCCTACCACCGCCTGCCCGAAGAACATCACGGCCAGAATCGTTGTCAGGGGCAGCAGGATTCGCTGCTCGCGCTGTTCCCTCCACGCCTTGCGGAACACGAACAACATTAAGACGCTCGCCACACCAACCAACAAAATATGCGCCTGCTTCAACCACCCCAGTGGATGGCTGGGTACACAGAACGGGAACCCCTGGCAATACGCAATGGCACCAGTGACGGCCACAGTGCGCCCCATAATGGTCAGCGCCAGTACGGCAAAGAACAACCCCAGCACCCAACGTGCAAAAGACGATCTCAAGGAATATTTCATTTGGCTTCCTGCTTACGCAAATAGAACGGATAACCCACGAAGAGAATCGTGGCAAATGTGAACCACTGCAACGCATAACCCATGTGCGGGCCTTCGGTTAGTTCCAATGTTGGCTGATATGGGATCGGCGGCTCGGTATCATTTTCATTTGGGTCAAGCTGAATATACACCGGCAGAACGGGATATGGCAACTGATTGGCGATTCGCGTTAGATCGGCATTGTTCCAAAGCTCAAGCTTGTCCCCGTTTTCGGGCAGCGTGTCTGCGACTCCGCCGAAGCTTGGTTTCGTTTGTCCAAGCCTTATCTGCCCTGTCAGGTTCACCACTCCGCTCTCATCGTACTTACTCCAATCGGCGGGCGTGGAGTTGCCGTCAGCGGGGATCCAGCCGCGGTCAACGAGAATAGCTCCTCCGTCAAAACGAAGCGGAGTCAGTAAATGGTATCCATATTGGTCACCGTTGTATTGGTTCCGCAGCGCGACCTGATTCGCGAAATCATATTCTCCTTGCACCTTGGCAGCGCGCCACTCCATGCTGGAAATATCCTTCGGCTGTTCCTGATTCAGGTCCAGAGTTGTCATATCGCGCATCGACTCGACCTGATGATTAAACGCGCGGCGCTGTTCAAGCCTGTCCAGTTGCCAGATACCAAGACGAATACATAATGCCGTGCCAGCGAAAACGAGCACCGTGGCAAGCAACCATTTGCGATGGAACATTTTAAGAAGCAGCATTTTCTTTTTTCTTCGACGGGATGACAACACTATACAATGCGAGCAAGATACCAAGCGGAAGACCAGCATAGAGCATGCCATAGATGCGCGTGCCGGTCGTGAGCGGTTCATTTACATCGAGTCCCAGATATTTTCCCGGCTGGAACGAACACTCGTACGCCATGCTCTCCACCTGATCAAGAGACAACTGCGCCGATGTGTTCGCGGGAATCCACAGAGGGCCTAATTTATGGTCTGCTGAATCTTCGTTCTTCACAATCAAGGTATCACCGACTACAAACGTCATGTTCTCCGGAATGGATGGAGGTTGTTCGCCGCGCGCCACTTGCTCTGCCGTGCCTTTGGGAATCACCAGTGTGATCTCCTTGGGAGCACGCGCTGTTTCACGCAAAAAGATGAACGGGATCTCACTGATCGCCACCCCCAGCAACAGACCGAGCAGCAGAGAATAGACGATCCGCTTAACGACTTCACTTCGTGACATACTTCCTCTTCAACGTTATTTGAGCAATAACGCTAAGTCGTGGACAATATCATCCACCGGCGTTTCAAAACTATACGATGCGCGCAGATATCCATCCCGGTCAATCAATGTGATACGCGCAGTGTGGTCAACGGTATAACCTGCAGCTGACACGCCCGGAACTTCAAGCCGATAGATACCATAAGCATCCCATATCTTTGTTAACTCATCCTCTGAGCCACTCAACCCAATAAATGATGTGTTAAAGTGATTTACGTATTCCTGAATTTTCTGAGGAGTATCGCGTTTCGGGTCCACAGTAACGAACACAACTTTTACATGTTGTGCCCTGTCTGCGCCGAGTTGATCGAGCACAGACTTGAGTTCCGCCATCGTGGTAGGGCACACATCCGGACAGGATGTGTAACCGAAGAACAACAGGACGAGATTCCCCCGCATCTCGCTTAGCCGGAAGTTGCTCCCATCTCCGCGCGTCAACTCGATCTCAGATGCGGGTGGAAATGGTTCCGCATACGTGGTACCACGCAGACTGGCAGTTGGAGCGAACAGAAACACCCCCACTGCCACAAGCCCGATTACCAGAAACGAGGCAAGACCGACTAACAGCGTCTTTTTATCCATAGATTTCTTTTTCTTTCATCGAGGCACGGCCTCACCGATGACATTTGAATATTTACCCAATCAGAATCCTTATGGGCACATCAGAATTCCATTGATTCACTCGAAAATCGGGGCGACCCGCTGGTCGCCCCGATTGTACATTGCTTATTCTTTTATACCAGAATTCAACCCGTTATGCCAACAAGACGGTACCGATCAGGTATAGAGCCGGGTAGAAGAAGATCCAGACTACGTCTACAAAGTGCCAGTAGACGGCGGCAGCCTCCACGGGATAATTCTTCTCGTCATACAACCCACGCCGGGCATTGCGCCAGACCACGGCGAGGAAGATCAACCCGGTCAATACGTGGAAGGCGTGCATACCGGTCATCATAAAGAACACCGCTCCGGCAGGGCCCGAGGATGGAGACAACGGTGTCACTCCTTCAGGTTCACCAAACAAGTGAAGCACAAATTCTGCAAATGCCGGCCAGGAATGCCATTCGATCAGGATCACACCGAGCAGAAATGCCAGCCCCAGAACCATGGTGATCATTGTGTTCTTGAGAAAGCCGGCGCGGTCTCCACTTTTCATGAGGGTCTCACCGCGGTTCATGAAGAACGAGGAGATCAACAGAACAGCGGTGACGAAGAAACCAAGTTCTTGATTCAGGTTGGGGCGGGAAAGACCAAGCAGGTTGATGCGTACCACCATCAAGCCGGCAAACACGAACGAGTCAGAGATCAGGAACAACCAAAGTCCCAACCGGTTGGTGCCCGATTTGTATTCATAGGAATGCTCGTCATCGGACGTATCGACGTTCAATTGGTAGACGTGCATGTAGTAATACAGCACCAATGCAGCCTTCACAAGGGCAACGACCACCAGAAGTGGGATCGATCCAAAGGCAATTGCAATGAAGAATTCAAGTCCAGTGAGCACCGCCAGGTAGATGAAGATCATAACACCCTGGGTGAGCATGGATTGTTTGTCGTGTGTGTGTGTCATGTTTTGTCCTGCCCCTGATTAATGAGACTTCGCATTGGAATGGGCAGATGCACCTTCATGAGTCGCGTGCCCAGAACCATTGATGAACTGTACATACTTCGAACCCGGCAGACCATAATCATACGGCTCGCCGACCACTTCGAACGGGACGTCATAGTTATGGGCGGGCATCGGCGAAGGGACCTGCCATTCGGGGGACCGTGAATTCCAGATATTTCCTTCCGCTTTTTCGCCGTGCTTCAGGCTGCGGAAGAAGTTGATAATGAAGATCAATACCGAAATACCGATCAGGTATCCGGCGATCGTCAGAACAAGGTGAGATGTGTCAAAACCCAGGGCCGGATCGTAGTCCACGATGCGGCGGCGCATACCCAACAGTCCGATGCGCATCATGCCGAAGGTCAACACAAGGAAAGACGGGGTCATCAGCCAGAAATGGACCTTGCCCCAGAACTCGTTCATGCGGCGACCGGTCGCCTTGGGATACCAGTAATAGAGCGCGGCAAAGAACGGGAAGACAAAGCCACCAAAAATCGTGTCATGGAAGTGACCGACGATGAAGTAGGTATCGTGCAGGTGAAGGTCTGTTGAAACGGTCGCGTTCGGAGGTCCCGAAAGACCGCCCATCAAGAAGACGATGATGCCGCCGAGCACGAACAACATCGGGGTCGGGGTTTCTATCTTGCCTCCCCAGAGTGTCGCCACCCACGAGAAGAACTTTACGCCGGTCGGAACTGCTACAAGCAACGTACTGTACATGAAAGGCACACGCAGATACTCGTTCATGCCGGAGGTGAACATATGATGCGCCCATACAAGGAAGCCCACGAGCGCAATTCCCAATGAAGACATCGCCACCCAGCGATAGCCGAACAACGGCTTACGAACGAAGACCGGCAGCAGTTCAGAGATCACACCCAGACCAGGCAGAACGAACACGTATACCGCTGGATGCGAATAGAACCAGAACAGATGCTGGAAGAGAACAGGATTCCCGCCCTTGGCAGCATCAAAGAAACCCATACCCAACAAACGCTGAAACATCACCAACTGGAACGAAAGACCGATCAACTGCGTGGCAGTCAAAGCGATAATGGAGGTTGCGATAGCTGCCCACACAAAGATCGGCAGGCGCATGGCAGTCATGCCTTTGGCGCGCATACGGACGACCGTCGCGATCACGTTCAATGACCCCAGGATGGATGACCAACCGGCCGTGAACACGCCCAGGAAGAACATCTGCACACCCACCGGGGCACGCGCCGAAAGCGGTGGATATCCGGTCCAACCGGTATCGAAACCACCCAGAACAAGGCTCATTAACAACAAGACGGCCGCCGGAACAGCCACCCAGTAGGCAAACGCGTTCATGCGCGGGAAAGCCATGTCATGCGCGCCGAGAAGCAACGGCACAACGTAGTTGATAATGCCCGAGATACCCAACAGGATAGACACGATCATGATCATGCCATGGAGCGACATGAGTGAGTTATAGATCTGCGGACCATTTTGATTGAACAGATGGAACGTGGTCGTCAGGAACTGCAGTTGCGATTCTGCCAGTTCTGTGCGGAAGATCAACGCGAAAAGCCCACCCACCGAGATCAGGAATAATGCTGTGACGGTGTACTGAATGCCGATTACCTTGTGATCCACCGATACGCCCAGATATTTCTGCCAACCGGGTTCATCTTCATGATGTTCAGGCGTATCGATACCACGTGCCCACTTCATCCAGTCGCTGACTACGCCAACGCCGAACAGGAAGGAGATCACACCGACAAAACCACCGAACACCCAGGCAGGTTCCGTGAAGAAGAACGCGCCGAAAAGTTTCAGGCCCATCAGAGCGCGAATGCCAGTGACAAAGAAGCCACCGAGCAATGTTCCCAGCACCTGCCACACCAGTCCACGCGTGATGCCGCGATAGCCATACACACCAAAGAAGAACGATGTGAATGCAAAAAGCAGCGTAAACAGGGATGCGACAGAACCTGAAAAGTTCAAGGTTCCTGTCACGAGCAGGTCGATCCCCAGGCCAATACCGTAACCAATTGCCCCACCCACCACCAGAAGCAACAGACCGGTAATCACCGGATTTGAATTTCTCATCTCAACTCCTCCACCGTTATTTCAACGTCTTGATGTACGCCACAATGTCATTGATCTGGTCATCAGCAAAGCCATAGGTTGGCATTAACTGATTTTCGAACCCGGCTACGATCTTCGCCTGCGGTGCCTTGATCGATTCATGCAGATAGGCTTCATCTGCAATGACCGTACCGCCGCCAGAAAGTTCCACTTCATGCCCGAACAGGCCAAACCAGGTCGGTCCAATCCCTGCCGCGCCATTGATCGAGTGGCAGGCGGCGCATCCGTTCGCGGATACCAACGCCTGACCTCGTCCTTCAGGAGTGGCAGCGGCGGCTTCAGCAAGTTTCACCTGCTCTGCCATCCAGCTATCGAAATCAGCTTGTGTTGACACGACCACTGGCGCTTCCATATAGGCGTGAGATGTGCCACAGATCTCTGCACAACGGACCTTGTAATTGCCAACCAGTGTAGGCGTGACTCTCAGTTCGGTAATGCGGCCCGGCACAAGGTCTTGTTTGAGGCGAAATTCTGGAACCCAGAAGGAGTGGATCACGTCGTTCGACGTCATCTCCAAATGCACCTGCTTACCTTCTGGCACGTGCAGCTCGTTGGTTACCACCCCATAATCAGGGTATTCAAATTTCCATGACCATTGAATAGCGGTCACTTTCACGACCATCGCGTCCGGATCCACCCTGCGAATCTCGGACAAATTTCCCGCACCCAGATAGGCAAATATCATCACAAGAAACAATGGAAGGATTGTCCACGTGATCTCGAGGTTGGTATTTCCCTCCACATGCTCGGCATCTGTGGTGTCACCTTTCTTACGACGAAAAACAATGAGGCTATACGTTAGGGGGACAACAATGAGGGCGAACAGAAAGGATATGGTCATCACTTCGAGATTCCATAACCGATCGATCGGCCCGGCTTGGGCACTTGCTTCAACAGGCATTAGCCCAACGGCATCCAAGCCAACATACGTGAGAACCGCCGCCACAATAACGAGGATTCCCACAACAACAAAGTGTCGCATGCTCTCTCTCTCCTAGAAATGAATCAACGGGGACCGCCCCAGTCAACAACCGCTCTAATTTACCAAACTTTCCTCTATTTGTCACGAATTAAGTGGAAGAAAAACCGCTTCTTCTAAAGCCTAAGCAGGCTTCAATTTAAGCGGCCACACCCAAACTGGACAGCAGTTCCGCGCTATGCTCCGCAGGACGCACATTTTCAAACACTTTGATGATGTTCCCGTTCTCATCCAGCAGGAAAGTCGTTCGCAGAACGCCATCGTACGCCTTTCCCATGAATTTTTTCGGTCCCCACACCCCATATAGGTCACAAACCTTGTGTCCTTCATCTGCCAATAACGGAAATTGAAGCTGAAATTTCTGCTTGAATTTCACATGCGATGCAACGCTATCAGGGCTGACTCCCAAAACGACCACGCCGGCCTTTTCGTAGGCAGAATAATCGTCACGGAAATTACAGGCCTCCTTTGTACAGCCTGGTGTATCATCCTTGGGATAAAAATAAAGCACCACCTTTCTGCCCCGATAATCGGACAGTTTGCGGGGGGTGCCAGTGTCATCCAACATTTCGAATTCAGGTGCGGGAATCCCAGCTGAAATAGCCATGTAGTCTCTCTCCTTTGGTTGGAACATTATAGTACGCTAGCAGGTTAATTTCAAAAGAAGCAATGTGAAAATAAGCTAAGAGAATTAGTTGTCAGATCATTCAGGCAATTGGCGGATAAACGTTACCGCCTGCCAGATCTGTTCCTCGGTCAGAATTCCCTTCCAGGCGACCATCGCCGTACCCGGTCGTCCTTCGCTGATGCGCCAGAACAGGTAATCGTCGCTGGCACTTTCCTGCAAGAGAGCCAGATTCTTCGGCTTGGGATCCAACGATCCACTTGCAGGGCCGTCTCCGTGTCCCTGCACGCCATGACACATCTCACAGTTCGATTTGAATACTTTCGCGCCTTCGGTTGCCGCGTCCGCTCCAAGCGGATTGGCCTTGCCCACATACTCCGCCGGGACAGTAGCCAGGGGTTCATTCAACTCTGAATTCGACGATGAATCAGTTGAACTTCCACAGGCAGCCAACAAAAACATCCCCACCAACACAACAAACAAAAGTTTCTTCATGGTTCCCTTCTCCAAATGGTCTCTATCACAAAGAACCGCCACTTGAGAGTGGCGGTCAATGTTCATTCGATTTTCAAGCCCGATTATAACAACTTTGCCTTTTTCAGTGCATCTTCCAAGACGTCGATCGTTGCCGGTTTAATGATCATGGCCGTGGCCCCCAGTTTCATCACCTTTCTGCGCGTTTCCGGCTGGTCATCGGATGTGATCACGAACACAGAAACCGGAACCAGGCGCGGCTCACGGCGCAGATAGGCAAGGATCTCAGTCCCATCCACCCCGGGCATA